>JAEULQ010000136.1 GCA_016792685.1 Tabrizicola sp.
CGCTGTGATGGGAGTGAAGCCAGGCGCCTTCAGCATTGACGGACGGCGAAGCCTGTACCGAAGGCAGTGTCTTGGTTGGTTGCGGTCTCGACTGTGTCTTCTGGTCCTGAGCACCGATGCCTTTCGGCAGGGAGTTTCACCACAGCAGGAACACCGGCTTATCTTGACCTGTTGGCACATGGCAGTGCGGGCTTACATGCCTCAGGCCAGTAGTTGCCGAAATAATATCTATACAATAACTCCGCCCCTGCTAGACTTCTCTAAAATCAACCAACAGGGGTCAGCCATGCTCAAACTTGATCGCCGGTCATTCCTTGCCACAACGGCAGGACTGTCCTTCCTTTCTGTCCTCCCGCGCGCTGCCTTTGCCGATGGCCATGCCGACACTCTGCGTGTGGCCATCGCGGGGGAGACCGGCGATCTGGACCTGTTGCAGAATGTCTCTACGTTGTCGTCCTATTCTGCGGTCTTCGACGCACTGATCCATTACGGCCCCGGCGGCACGCTGGAACCCGGTCTGGCGACGGCCTGGACGATGGCCGAGGATGGCTTGTCGATCAGCTTTGATTTGCGCGAAGGCGTCAGCTTTTCTGATGGCACACCATTTGATGCAACCGCAGCCGAGTGGAACCTGAAGCGCTGGATGGGTGTGGCCGATTTCTCGTGGATCGGGATTGCCGATGCTTATGACAGCATCGTCATCGACGCGCCCAACAAGATCACGGTCAAGTTGAAGCGCCCGGTTCCTGCGGCGCTGCTGGAATTGACCATCGTGCGGCCGGTACGGTTCTTGTCGCCTAAGGCGGCGGCTGGCCAACCGATCGGCACCGGCCCGTGGATCGTGGAAAGCTATTCCTCGACCGAAACCGTGCTGGTCCGCAACGATGCCTATTGGGGCGACAAACCCGCCTTCGCCCGGATGGAACTGAAGGTGGTGCCGGACGAACTGGCGCGCGCCAATGCGTTGCGGGCTGGTGAGCTGGACGTGATCGGCGGCGACTGGGTGGCGGCACTGTCGCCCCGCCGGGCGCAGGCATTGGCTGGCGAAGGCATGACCATCGTGGCCGAGCCCGGCACCGCCACAACGATCCTTGGCTTCTCGCCGAAGTCGCCGATGATGCAGGACAAGGCCGTGCGCGATGCGATCTTCCTTGGGATCGACCGGGCTGCGGTGGCGAAGGTGCTGTTCGAAGGCTTTGCCGATCCGACCGTAGATATCTTCCCGGCAACGGTGCCCACCGCAGGCAGCCGCACCCCGGTTCCGGCCCGCGACGTGGCGGCAGCACAGGCCGCGCTGACGGCAGGTGGCTGGGCTGGCGATGCGGCTGGCTGGACCAAGGATGGCAAGGCGCTGGAAATCGCTTTCCTCGTGTCGGAAGAATCCTTCCCCGGTTCGCGCCGCATCGCCGAAATGATCCAGGGTATGTTGATGGAAGTCGGCGTGAAGACCAACATCGAGACGGTGGACAATGCGTCGATGCACGACCGCCGCCCGAAGTTCGACTATGATCTCACGTTCTTCGGCACCTATGGCGCGCCCTATGATCCGCATGGTTCGCTTGGCGCATCTTTTGTCACCGCGTCCGACACCGGGCCGGATGGCAAGATCTACATCCATCCCGATCTGGATGTGCTGGTGGCGACCGCGCTGGAAACCGGTGGCGATGCGCGCGAAACCGCGATGCAGGCGGTTTACGACTGGCTGCGCTCCAACACCGCGGTCTGCCCACTGGTGGTGACGCAGCGCCTCTGGGCCGTGCATCCGCGCGTGGCGGGCTTCACCCTGCCTGCTACAGATTATGACCTGCCGTTCAAGGGCATCACGCTGGGCTGACCGCGACAGGGAGGGCGACTGCAATGCAACGCATGTTCATGCGGCGGGTGGGGCTTGCCCTCCTTCTGATGCTGGCAGCGACGGCGCTGACCTTTTGGTTGGTCACCGCCGCCCCCGGAAACGTGGCCGCACTCATCGCCGAACGGGCGGCGGGGGCGGGGGCAGATGGTGAGATGATCGCCAAGATCGCCGAGGATCTGGGCCTGAACGACCCATTGCCGGTGCGCTATGCGCGCTGGCTGGGAGATGCGCTGACCGGTGATTTCGGCGTTTCCCTCAGGACCGGCAAACCGATGGCCGAGGAGTTCGCCGAGCGTATTCCCATGACATTGGCGCTATTGACCGGGGGCGGCGTGCTGGTTTTGGTATTGTCGCTGGCCATGGGCATTGCGGGCGCGGCGTCGAACGGCGGCATCGTGGACCGGGCGCTACACGGCCTGGCGCTGGTGGGTGCCTCGACCCCTAACTTCTTCGTCGCCGCCATGCTGGTGATCGTGTTCTCGGTATGGCTGGGCTGGGTGCCGACCTTTGGCGTCGGAGGGTTGACCTCTTGGCTGCTGCCATGGATCACCATCGCACTGTTTCCGGCCTCGGTTCTGGCGCGGGTGGTGCGGGTGAACCTGCAAGATACCATGTCGCGCCCCTTTGCCACCACGGGTTTCGCCAAGGGCCTGACGCGGGGCGCGGTGCTCTTGCGCGAGGCGCTGCCCAATATCGCCATCCCTTACATGACCACCTTCGGCGCGCAGTTCACCCTGATGATCATCGGGGCCATCGTGGTCGAACGGGTGTTCGGCCTGAATGGTGTGGGCGCCTTCTTCATCGAGGCAATCCGGTTCCGCGATTTCATCGGGATGCAGGCGACGCTGACGCTGTTCGTGGTGTTCTTCGTCTCGATCAACCTTCTGGTGGATCTGCTGGCGATGCTGGCCGACCCGCGTTTGCGGAGGCCCAGAAAAGCATGAGGGGCAAAGCATGAAAAACTGGCCTTGGGCGATCCTTGCCCCCGCAGTCATCTTTGTCCTGATCGGCATCTTCTCGCCGTGGATAATGACGCACGACCCCGCCGCGCAGGACTATGGCGCGCTTTTGACCGGGCCTTCGGGCGCGCATTGGCTGGGCACCGATTATCTGGGTCGCGACATGTTCAGCCGGATCATCGGCGGCGCGCGCACGTCCTTGGTGGCGATGGTGTTCGTGCTGGTGGCGGCTTTGGCCATCGGCGTCGTGATCGGGTCTTTCGCGGGCTATGTCGGCGGTAAGACTGAACTGGTGCTGATTTCGGTGATCGACATTGCCCTGGCGCTGCCGTCGCTGGTGATCGCGCTGGCGCTGATGGGGGTGTTTTCCGGCGCGAATTTCGACTGGATGTCGGATTATTGGAAGATGATCGTCGCGCTGACCATGGCCTGGTGGGCGAACTATGCCCGTATGAGCCGCGCCGTCGTGGTGGCCGAATTGCAGCAACCCTATATCGAGGCCGCGCGGGTGATGGGGGCCTCGCATCTCTGGATATTCA
>JAEULQ010000035.1 GCA_016792685.1 Tabrizicola sp.
CAAAGACTCCGCAGGGCCCCAGCCGCCACGGTGAAGAGGAGGAAGTTCCGACCCGTGCTACACTATTGGATAGGCGTTCCGATAGTTGTGTAAAATTAGGGATGACTTCCCGATAAGGATCGAATAATCGGATGAAAATCCCAATGCATGAGCCCACAGACATGACCTTCGACACTCCGATCTCGCGCGCTGGTACCCACTGTCAGAAGTGGGACATGCTGGAACCGCTCTTTGGCCTGACGCCCGATGAGGGCCTCGCCATGTGGGTGGCAGACATGGAGTTCCGGCCGCCGCAGGTCGTTCAGACCGCGCTGGAAAAGATGCTGGAGCACGGTGTCTACGGCTATTTCGGTGACGATAAGGCCTATCTGGATGCCATCCGCTGGTGGATGAAGACCCGCCACGGCTGGGATGTCGCGCCCGAGTGGATCTTCACCACCCACGGCCTGGTGAACGGCACGGCGCTTTGCATCGACGCGTTCACCAAGCCGGGTGACGGCGTGATCCTGATGACGCCCGTCTACCACGCCTTCGCGCGCATCATCAAAGCGGCCGGCCGCGAGGTGGTGGAATGTCCGCTTGCCCTGCGCGACGGTCGGGCCGAGCTGGACATTGCGGGCTGGGAGAAGCGCTTGACGGGCCGCGAGCGGATGCTGATCCTCTGCTCGCCGCACAATCCGGGCGGGCGGGTCTGGACAGTGGACGAGCTTCGCCAGATCGCGGCCTTCTGCGTGGCGCATGACCTGATCCTTGTCTCGGACGAAATCCACCATGACCTGGTCTACCCGGGCCAGAAGCACACGGTCATGGCCAACGCCGCGCCCGAAATCGCCGACCGGCTGGTGATCATGACTGCGACGACCAAGACCTTCAACATCGCAGGCGCCCATATCGGCAATGTCATCATCGCCGACCCCACTCTTCGCAAGCAGTTTGCCGGCAGGATGAATGCGTTGGGCATCTCTCCCAATTCGTTCGGAATGCACATGGCGACGGCCGCCTACAGCCCTGAAGGCGCGGCTTGGGTCGACGATCTGATGCGCTATCTGGACGGAAACCGCGCGCTGTTCGACGAGGGGGTAAACCACATCCCTGGCCTGCGCTCGGCCCGGCTCGAAGCGACCTATCTTGCCTGGGTCGACTTCTCGGGGACCGGCATGGCCCCGGCCGAGTTCATCGAGCGGGTTCAGAAGGTCGCGAAGATCGCCACCAACCATGGCGCCAGTTTCGGGCTTGGCGGAGAGAGCTATCTGCGCTTCAACCTGGCCTGCCCGCGCGCCCTGGTGGCCGAGGCCGTGTCGCGGTTGCAGAGGGCCTTTTCCGACCTGCAATGACCCGCTTCCTGCGCCTTCTGGTCTATCTCTTCCTTCTGGTCGGCCTGGGGTTCATCGCGGCATCGCTTTACAGCCCGATGCAGCCGCTGCCGCCACCACCGCCGCTGACAGGCGCGGTGGACAGGATCGTGATCGAGAAGGCCGCACGCCGCATGCAGCTTTTTCAGGATGGCCAGCCCGTCAGGACCTACCAGATCTCGCTGGGCTTCGCCCCCGAGGGCGACAAGGAACGGCAGGGTGACGGGAAGACGCCGGAAGGGGAATTCACCATCGACCGCCGCAATGCCGACAGCGCGTTTCACTTGTCGGTCGGTCTGGATTACCCGAGACCGAAGGATCGCGAGCGCGCGGCCAAGGCGGGCTACAGTCCTGGCGGTGACATCTTCATCCATGGCCAGCCGAATGCCCTGCCTGAGGGGCTGAAGCTCAAGGGGGATTGGACCGCGGGCTGCATCGCCGTGACCAACACCGAGATGCGCGAGATCTGGGCAGTGACGCCCGTCGGCACGAAGGTGGAAATCCTTCCCTAGGTTTCGGGCCACCGGAATTTTGAAGGAAAATTCCGGACCGGAGCCTTCAAAGGCTCCGACGCGATTTCTTCGAAGAAATCGCCCGGGCGTTCGGGTCAGGCCTTGGGCAGGTAGGCCACCGGTGCGTTTTCGTTGCGCCAGAAGTCCAGCGGCGCGCGGTCGGTCACGGCCGTGGCCCGCTTGAAGTCGCAGACCAGTTCGCCATTCTCGATCGACGAAGCCACGATCAGGCATTGGAAGACATGCCGCGAACCGTCGTAGACATCGACCAGCCCGCGCAGCTTTCCAGGCGAGAGATCCGCGTCGAGCGCAAATCCATCGTGCCAGAAGCGCAGCACCGGATAGACGGCATTGCCGACTTCGACCCGAAGACGCGACTTGCGCTTCAGTTCTTTTTTGCGGGCGGCTTCAAGCCCCTCGCGGACGTCTTTCGGCAGAAACTCAAGCATGGCAGCCTCGTACGCACCTTGGTTCGAATTCTGTAACGGACCGGCAGAAAATCAAGCTACCACAAGGGTATTGCGCAATTGTAAAGCCTGCATGTGGCCAAAAGCGCATTTCTCGGCAACCCGGGGTTGAGGCGCGCCTTTCCGCCGATGTCATCAGGCGCAGGGCCACCCTTTCCACGGCTGGCGGCTTGCGAATCAGCGGCCGTGGGGAAATAGCCGGGGCATGATCCTGATCGCCGCCCTTCTCCTCGACGCAGCCTTTGGCGAACCCCGCCAGATCTGGGACCGCATACCGCATCCGGCGGTTCTCATGGGCCGCCTTGTGGCCTTCGCCGACCAGCGGTTCAACTGTGGCGCCGAGCGACGCCTGCGGGGCAGTCTGGTGACGATGGGCCTTCTGGCCACGGGGCTCGCGACAGGATGGTTGATCCATGCCCTGCCCGACCACGGCGTGCTGGAGGCCCTGGCGGTCGCAATTCTTGTCGCCCAGAAAAGCCTGGTCGATCATGTCCGCGCCGTGGCAGTCGGATTGCGCCGGTCGGTGCTTGAGGGACGTCGCGCCGTCGCGATGATCGTGGGGCGCGATACCGCCGAGATGACCGGCCCTGACATCGCCCGGGCCGCAATCGAAAGCGCTGCCGAAAACCTCTCCGATGGCGTGGTGGCCCCGGTCTTCTGGTACATGGTTCTGGGGCTGCCCGGCATCGTCGCCTACAAGCTGATCAATACCGCTGACAGCATGATCGGCCACATGACGCCCAGATATCGTGAATTCGGCTGGGCCGCCGCACGCCTCGACGATCTCTTGAACCTGGTTCCCGCCCGCCTGACCGCGCTTGTGATCGGCCTGACGCATGGCTGGGTCGACCCCCGGCCTGTGTTGCGCGACGCACCAAAGCACCGCAGCCCCAATGCGGGCTGGCCCGAATCTGCCCTTGCCCCGGTGCTGAACGTCGCGCTCTCTGGCCCGCGCAGCTATAACGGCGTGCGCAAGGACTATCCCTGGGTCTGGCCCGAGGGTCGCCGCGACCCCGGTCCGGATGACATCGATGCTGCTGCCAATGCCCTCTGGCGCGTCTGGGCGGTGCTCCTGGCGGTTGCCGTTGTGCTGGCGCTCACCTAGGTTCTTCAAAACCCTGGGAGAGTCCATGCGCGCCGTCATTCTTGCCCTCTGCCTCGCGACACCCACCGCCGCAGCTGTCCCCTGTGGCGGTGACTTCAACGCCTTCCTGACGGCAATAAAGGCCGAAGCCGTCGCGGCGGGTGTTCCGGCGGACAAGGCGGAAGAGTTCTTTGCGGGCGCAAGCCAGGACCCGAAGGTGCTGAAGGCCGATCGCAGCCAGGGCGTCTTCCGCAAGACCTTTCTCGACTTCTCGCAATCGCTGATCTCGAAGCAGCGGCTTTCGACGGCACGGGCGAAATCGGAAAGCCTGAACAGCATCTTCAGCCGCGCCGAAACGGAATACGGCGTCTCGCGCGGGATCCTGCTGGCCTTCTGGGCCTTCGAGACCGACTTCGGACAGGTCCAGGGGGATTTCAACACTCGCAACGCGCTGCTTACCCTGGCACATGACTGCCGGCGACCTGAACTGTTCCAACCACAGGTCCTTGCCGCGGCCCAGCTGCATGCGCTGGACGAGTTCGATCTCGACACGACCGGAGCCTGGGCGGGCGAGATCGGCATGGTGCAGATGCTGCCGAAAGACATCCTCGAACGTGGCGTCGACGGGGATGGTGACGGCCTGATTCTGCTCAAGTCTTCCGAGGCGGACGCGATCCTTTCGGGCGCGCGGATGCTGCAGCACCACGGCTGGCGTGCGGGCGAACCCTGGCTGGCCGAAGTGACCCTTCCCGATGACTTCGACTGGTCGCTGACAGGGCTTGAAACCGAATTGCCGACCGAGGACTGGGCCAAGCTTGGGGTTACCCCCCGCAACGGGCCGCTTGCCCCCGGGCTTGCGGCCTCGATCCTGCTGCCGCAGGGCCGCAAGGGTCCTGCTTTCCTGGCCTATCCGAACTACCGCGTGCTCTTTGAATGGAACAAGAGCTTCGTCTATGTCACCACGGCCGCCTATTTCGCGACCCGGATCGAAGGTGCCGCGCCCTACGATGCGGGAAGCCCCGACCCTGCCCTCTCTGCCGAAGACATGACCGCGTTGCAGGAAAAGCTCGCCGCACTTGGCCATGATGTCGGAAAGATCGACGGAATCCTTGGGGCCGGGACCAGATCGGCTGTCCAGAAGGAACAGGTTCGCCTTGGCTTGCCGGCCGATGGCTGGCCGACCCGCGCGCTTCTGGACGGGCTCTGATGGCAAGCTGGAGCATCGTTGCCACGGTCAAGGCTCCAGAGGAAAAGATCCTTGCCTTCACGGCGCACCATCTGGCGATTGGCTGCGACCACATCTGGCTCTACTTCGACGATCCCGATGCACCCGTACCAACGGCGCTGGCCAATCATGCCAGGGTTACGGTGACCCTTTGCGGTGACGCCTACTGGCAGGCATCAAACAAACGCCCGCCGACGCACCAGAACCGCCAGGCGCGCAATGCACGCAACACCTATCCGCAGGTGACCACGGACTGGCTGGCCCATATCGACGTCGACGAGTTCATCCACGCGCCACGGCCGCTGGCGGATGTGCTGAACGATGTGCCCGCCGAGACCATCGCCGTGAAGCTGGAGCCTTTCGAGGCGATGCACGACCCGATGCTGCCCGATGACATCTTCACGGCGCGGGAGTTTCGCGGGGCCCTGCGGCATGAGCACTGGCCCCGGCGCCGCAAGGCCCTGGGGGATTATCGCAAGGTGATCCGCGATGGCATGCTTAGCCACACGGTCGGGAAGGTGATCTGCCGCGCGGGCATTCCGCGCCTGTTCCCCCGACTGCATGCGGTGATGCTGGATGGCAGCTTCGTCCCGATCCCGGACTGGCATCCCGAACTCAAACTCCTGCATTTCCACGCCCAGGACCGGAAGGCCTGGCTGGAAGTCCTGCCTTTCCGCCTGACGAAAGGCGCCTATCAGTTCCGCCCCGAACTGCAGGAATTCCTCAATGCTGCAACGCCTGAAGAAATCGACAAGTTCTATCGGCGCACCCAGATCCTGTCGCTTGAGACGGCAGCAGAGCTAGCAGCGGTCGGTCGGGTGCTGATTGTCGATCTGGGCCTGCGTCGGAAGGTCAGTTCACTGCTGGCCGGGGACCTTGGTTAGGTCACATTGACCAGCATCAGGGCGGCACGACGAAAGGTGGCCATGATCTCGGTCCGCTCCCTCTCGGCGACACCGGTGTCCGTCATCGCCCTGTCCATCACGGCAAGCCAGTCCTCGGCATCCTGACGGCGGATTTCGACATGGGCGTGGATCTCGCGCAGGTTCATGTGGCCGTGGCGTTCATGATAGTACCGCCGCCCGCCAAAGAAGCCGCAGAGGAAATCGAACTGCTCGGGTCGGACATGGGACAGCCCGTGCCCGCGTTGGTGCATCGCCATGATCGCCGCACCCTGCGGCAGGGTCTCGATCAGGTCGTAGAAGTGATTCACCAGCAACTGGACCTGCGGCTCACCACCAATGCGGTCGATCATCGGCTCCATGACGTCAACTCTGCGGCCGGGTCTTCTTGGGGTCGTAATGCGACAGGGGCACGATCACCGCCGGAAGCCGCTTCTGTTGGCCATCAAGCTTGCCCACCTCCAGCGCCGTGCCCACCTCGGCATGGGCCAGATCGACCCGCGCCAGCGCGATGTTCTTGCCCAGGATCGGGGACCGCATGGAGGACGTCACCTCCCCCACCTGCGCGCGCCCCACATGAAGGCAGTCACCGTGGCCCACATCGACGTTCGCGTCGATCTCCAGCCCCACGAACTTGCGGCTCGGATGCTCTTTCCGCCGGATCAGCGCCTCACGGCCGATGAAGTCGTCGGTTTTGGACTTCAGCGGCACGGTAAAGCCGATCCCTGCCTCGAACGGGTCGGTCTGGTCGCTGAAATCATAGCCCGCGAAGATCAGCCCGGCCTCGATCCGGACCATGTCCAGCGCGGCCAAGCCCATCGGCCGCAGCCTCAGCCCCTCGCCGTGCTTCCAGACAGCATCATAGACTTCGGTGCCGTCCTTCGGATGGCAAAAGATCTCGAACCCCAACTCTCCGGTATATCCCGTCCGCGACACCACCACCGGTGCGCCCGAGGGGCCTCCCACCCGCCCAACGGCAAAGCGGAACCAGCCCAGCTCTTCGATCGTCGGCTGATGCGGCGCGGTCCAGATCATCCGCTTGATGATCTCGCGCGAATTCGGCCCCTGGACCGCCAGATTGTGCAACTGGTCGGTAGAGCTGCGGACCATGGCCTTCAGCCCCAACTTCTCCGCCTGTTCCCGGATCCAGACCCCGCCGTAATCATCCCCCCCGATCCAGCGGAACTGATCGCGGCCAAGGCGGAACAGCGTGCCGTCGTCGATCATGCCCCCGTGCTCGTAGCACATCGCCGAATAGACGACCTGACCCTGCGAAAGCTTCTTCACATCCCGCGTCAGCACCCATTGCATGAGCGCCTCGGCATCTGGCCCCGTGACCTCCCATTTCCGCAGGGGCGACAGGTCCAGGACGACCGCAGCCTGACGGCAGGCCCAGTATTCCTCCAGCGCGCCGTTCGAGGAATAGGCCTGTGGCAACCAGTAGCCCTTGTACTCGACATGGTGGCGCGTCTTCTCGCTGATGCGCGGATGGAAGGCGGTTTCCTTGGTCATCTTCGGCTCCGCATCAGGCGTGGGGCGATAGGCGATGGAACGGGAGAATTTCTCTGCGCCGGAATAGGTGCGGACATGGATGTCGCTCAGATACCAGCCATTCGCAGGCGAGGTATCGTCCGGGCAGGCAGAATTCACGCAGACGATATCGGTCAGCGCGCGGAACAGCACATAGTCGCCGGGCCGCGACCAGGGCTCGTCGCTGATCAGCACCCCATGCGCGTCGATATTGGTGTTGAAGAACAGGTTCACCGCCATCCAGCCCGGCCTCGGGTCAACACCCCGCCCGGTCAGCGCGGTGTTGAAATTGTCCGAGCAATTCACGTGGCCGGGATAGCCGATGTCGTCATAATACTTCGACGCGCAAGCCATCGCGAAAGCGTCGTGGCGGCCGACTGTGTCCTGCACCACCTCGACCAGCGGCACCCAATTCTGATCGTAATACTTCGAATGCAGCCCCGGCATCGAATAGGCATGGCCCATGAAGGTCCGGCTCGTGGTCACGTCCAGCGCATGCTGGATGCCCTTGTCCAGTTTCCGGGCGTCAAAGCACTGAAAGTCTGTGCACTGCCGCCCGTCCACGTCGAGGATCTGGATGTAATCCCCCGCCTTCACGAAGTAGCTCTCTGCCGTCGCAGACTTGACCCGCAGGTCCAGCACCGGATCGGCCAAAGGATCGGGCAGGTCATAATGCCCCACCAGCCGCGGCTTGGCCCGGGTCACCAGCACCGTCAGCTGCGTCGCCGTATCTTGCGCCTCCGGCGCCATCGGCAGACCGGGGGCGGCCACCACCAGCCAGCCGTCGTCCAGCGCCACCAGTTCAGCCCGCGCGCCCGCCGGGGTGTCCGCCCCGAAAAGTCGCAAGCCTCCCGCCTGGGCCAGATCAATCCCCCGCTGCGCCAACCCCTTGCGCAACCTCGCGAGGCTCGGCTCACCCAGGGCCAGCATCGCCTTCAGCCCTTCAGCCGTCGAATTTGCCGCCTGGCCCAGGATGGCCGCGTCGATCCGCCCGTCCTTCGCTGCCGCCACCAGTTCACAGGGCTGCCCGCCCTCGTCATTGACCAGTACGAAGCGATCCCCGGCCGAGACCTGCAGAAGCAGCGCCCCCGCCCCTGGCACCACATGCCGCTCCTGCCCGTGGTGACGCGAGAACCCCTGCGGCGTCAGAATCCGGCTTGGCCGGGGTGGACCGGGAAGGACGGAAGGATAGGGAGAATCCAGCATCTGCGACCCTTGCCAGCTTGACCTACAGCAAACGAATTTTAATGACAGGAATACCGCCGCTTGCATTCGACCGCAAGCCGCTTGCATGATATCTCCCAGGCAAAGGCGTTGCGAGAGGTGGTCATGGAATCCTTGATGTTGGGTCTGACAGCGGCCCTGGTTTGGGGAATCCACGACTTTACCGTGCGCCGGGTCACCTCTGCCGCCGATTCTGCCGCGCTTTACCTTCTGGTGCTTTGCTTCGGCGTGCTCTGGATCCTGCCCTTCGCCGCCTTCTCGTCGGGATGGAGCGCCCTTACCCCGCAGTTGACCGGCTTCACCATCCTTGCGGGCCTTGTCTACGGCTTTGGCGTCTATTCGCTTTACCGGGCTTTCGCGATTGGCCCCGTCCGCCTCGTTGCGCCGATCTGCGGCGCCTATCCGCTGTTGTCGGTCGGCCTTGCGATGGTCCAGGGACGCGAGATCACCGGCCTGATCTGGCTCGCCGCCGTCGCCGTCCTGGGCGGTGTCGCGCTGGTGGCACGGGGGGAAGGTGGCGACACGCAGGGCTCAAGACGCGCAGCGATCCTATGGTCAATGTCGGCCGCAACTGGGTTCTTCGCCAGCCTCGGCATGCTGCATTCCGCCGCCGAACAGGCCGCCGACCTGCCGGTCGCACTGATCGCCCGCCTGGCGGGCTGCCTTGGCATCCTGGCGCTGGTCTTGTGGAAGAGCGTGGCCGTCCGGCCTGCGCTGAAGGTCTGGCCGACGCTGGCCATGATGGCCGCGCTCGATCTTGGCGGCATGTTCGCGGTCACCGCCGCCGGAAGCTTTGACCGGCCCGAATTCGCCTCGGTCACTTCCTCCTGCTTCGGCCTCGTCACCGTCCTTCTTGCCTGGCGCTTCCTGGCCGAACCGGTGCGCCCTGCGCAATGGGTGGGCATTGCGGTGGTCTTTGCCGGGGTCGCCGTGCTTTCCTCGCAGGGCTGACTATTCCGCCGCCTCGACCCGGACCGGGGCCCGCCGCACACCCTGGGTCAACCGCCGCTCATCCCGCGGCGAGACGCCGAAAAGTTCCGTATAATGCCGGATCATCGGGCTGGAGGTCATGTAGCCGACCGAGGCCGCGATTTCCCGCAGCGAGTCGTTTGAATAGAGCACCCGCTGCCGCGCCTTCATCAGCCGCAGGTGATGGTAATAGCGCAAGGGGCTTTGCCCGGTCTCGCGCTTGAACATCCGCTCGAAATGTCGCCCGGAAATGCCAACCGCGGCCGCGACATCGGGGATGCGCAGCGGGTCCTCGACATGGGTTTCGAAAAGACGGATCGCCTCGCGGATCGCGGCCGGAAGAGCGTCGGTCGTCCCCCCTGCCCGCGCAACCGGGACCTTCTGGCTGGCATCGGCATCCCGGACGAACGGGTGTTGGAACCAACAGGCGACCTCGGTCATGCAGTCGCGACCCAGCCGCTCCTCGATCAACCGCAGCATGAGGTCGAACACTGCCCCCGCACCAGAGGCCGTGATCCGCCGCGCCTCGCGCAGGATCGTGACCTCTCGTGCCTCGATGCCGGGGAAATCCGCCTTGAAAGCCGCCTCGTAGCACCAATGCACCGAGCACGGTCTCCCTTCCATCAGCCCCGCCCGGGCAAGGGGAAAGATGCCGCCCGAAAAGGCGCCCAGCGTGACCCCGGTCCGGTCCAGCCAGCGCAACCGCGCCGGGCTGCGTCGCGGGTCGATGAACACGGCCGTTGGCGGGGAGAGGAGGTAGAGCTGATCCACCCCCTCCAGCGCTTGCAGCGTCACGTCGGGGTCAAAGCCGATCTCGGCCGAGGATCGTACGGGGGCGGCAGTTTCCGCGACCAGCGTCCAGACAAACTCCCGCCGCCCGGTGATCTCATTCGCTGCGCGCAAGGGCTCGATTGCCGAGGTCAGACAGGCCATCGGAAAGCCCGGGAACATCAGGAACCCAAGGCGCAGGGCGGTAGCCATCAGTCCTCCGGCCACCAGCCAGGCGAGGTGGGCGCTCCGTCATCGTACTGCGACAGCCATTTGGCCATTGCGTCCCGGTTCCGAAGGAAACCCTTGTAAGCCGCAAGATCGGGGTGAAGATCCCGCACCACCCGATGCAGGCGGCGGCCCCACTTTGGCACCGTCACCAGCTCCTCGAACTTGCCAAGGTAGCAGCGGATGTCAAAGGCGATCGCATTCGACCTGGGCAGACGGTAAAGGGTCTGCAGCTCGACCCGCAGATGCATCTTGTGACCCATGTTTTCCTGGGTCAGCGTCGTCCGGTCCGGCCCCCATTTGGGGTAGGTCTCGGGAGCCGTGTCGAGCAGCGGATTGACGGTCATCGTCCAGTTGAAGCGCCGGACCGGAGCCCCGTGCTGCAGCTTGAGAAGGAACTTCAGCGCCCGGTCGAAGATACCCTTTTCATGTGCCAACGGCACCGGAGCGTGCCACTCATGGAAATTCATGCCCACGTCAAAGTCGACCGACCAGTCCGCCTGGCTGGTCGCGATGCCCGCATCCATCCACAGCGTCCCGTCGCGTTCGTCCTGCAAGGTCCAGTCGCCTTGCGTCTGACGCATGATGTATTCGAACGGCGGATAGGGCAGCGTCGATTCATCCAGGAATGTGAACGACTGTTCGATGCCAAGCGGCCGGTTGATCCAATGCCAGCGGTTGCCGTCCTTGGTCAGCGAAAACCACTCCGGATATTCCCGGGCCTTGGTCTCCATGATCAGTTCCAGCGTATCCCAGCCTGCCAAGGTCATATGCGGCAGCGACTGGCAGCGCAGCGGGTCCTCCGCCAGCACCTTGGCGCGGTCAATCATCTCGGCGACGTAGTGCTCGTCCACGTCGAAGGTCTTCTCGAAGACGCTGCCCTTCCGGCCCGGTACATGCGGCTCGAGGTTCACCGCATACATGTACTCGTCGCGGTCGAACGGAAACGGGAAGCGTCTGATATAATGTGGAGAGTTCCGATAGGTAAAGTCGTCCCGGAAGGTCTCCGTCTTGAAGAAGTCGTTGAAGGCACCTGGGCGGAAATCAAGGCTCATCGGTTCCTCCTATCGGTCGATGACGAGGGTCTTGCCCTCGAAGCGGCTGACGCAGGGCATGATCTTCTTGCCCGATGCATGCTCTTCAGGTGTCAGCCAGTGGTCGCGATGCAGGATCGTGCCGTCGCATTTGTGAACATTCGTTTCGCACTGGCCACAGGCGCCGCCACGACAAAGATAGGGCGCATCGATACCTGCGGCCTCGATCGCTTCCAGCAGGGACTGCGTCGTGCCCACCGTGATCGTCTTGCCGCTGGCCGCAAGTTCGACCGTGAAGGGCAGGCCGGTCCCCGGCGCCAGGAACTCCTCATGGTGCAGCGCAAGCTTTGGCCAGCCCATGCGCTCGGCCGTCGAGAGGACCCAGGCGATCATCCCCTTTGGTCCGCAGACATAGAGGTGCGTGCCAATCGGTTGATTCTTCAGCACTCTTGCCAGGTCGATCTGCTGGCCCTGGTCGTCGTAGTAGCAGTGGACCTGATCCGGGTGCTCTGCCGTCAGACGGTCCATGTAGGCGCCCAAGGGTTTCGAGCGTGCCGAATAATGCAGTTCGAACCGTCCGCCGAAATGCGCCAGTTGCGAAATCTGCGCCAGAAATGGCGTGATCCCGATACCGCCCGCGATCATCAGGTGCTTCCGCGCCCGGTTGTCCAGCGGGAAGAGGTTGACCGGATGGCTTATCACCATCTCCATACCCGGAGTCACATGGCGATGCATGAAAAGCGAGCCGCCACGACCGACATCGTCCCGACGGACGCTGATCTCATAGCCCGTCCGGTCTTCCGGGTCGGACATAAGTGAATAAGGGTTCAGTCTGCGCAGCCCGTGATCGTCCATCTCGACGACGGTATGCGCCCCGCCCGAAAAGGCCGGCAAGAGTGACCCGTCGCGGGATACAAAACGGAACCGCTTGATCAGTTCGTTGACCTCAACGACTTCTGCCACGCGGACCTGAAGCTTCGCGCCGCCACTCATTTGAACCTCACTACGCTTTCCGGCACTTTGCCCGGGTCCTCGGCATCGATGTTCACACCCTGAAAGGCTGCGATCCGGCGGGAATAATGATCCCGGACAAAGAGGTTAAGCCCGCAGTGGCTGCATTTGAACGGGTCGGTCGCCACGTTTTCGGTGATCCCCTTGCAATGCACGCACTGCACCCGGCGCAGGGTCGATCCCCGGTGTTCCTTCTGGATCGCGGCATGGGGGAAACCCGTTGCCATGATCTCGCGTTCGGCCTGGCCAATCAGGCTCTCGGTGCCCGCCAGATAGAACTGCGTACCCATGTGGGCGTCGAGCAGCACCCGTTGCAGCCGCGGCAGGAGCGACGGAATGGTCGGCGCGCGGAAGAACTGCGACGCCTGCAAGCCCTCCAGCGCGCTTGTCTTGTCCGTCCCGTTCGGCCCGGGAACATACATCACATGCGCTGCTGACAAGATTTCCGAACGATCGTTCGCTTTGGCCAGCATCTCGACCACTGCATCGGCACCTTCACCGTCAGCGACGATCACATATCGACTGGCTGAACGGGCCTCAAGCGGGGCATAGACGGGTCGGCTTCGGATAGAGGGCGCATCAACGGGGGTAAGACTTATCTTCACGGGTCCAATTCCTTAAGCAAGGGGCCCGCACAGGCGCGGGCCCCGCAATTCTGCTTCAATCCTTGGCGGTACGGCGCTTCTTCTCGACGTCGTAGAAGGGCAGCGAATGCGACACAGCCTTCAAGGGACCATGCGTCCCGCAGCGCACTTCGACCTCGGTGCCGTTGTTGGCGTACTCGACCGGCATACGGGCAATCGCCACGACCCAATCGTTCAGCGGCGAATACATCGGCTGCGTCACGACACCGATCTTCTTGCCGTCCTTGTAGATCGGGGCGTTGCCGGGGACCTTCTTGCCCTCGAACTTCAAGCCCGAGATCTTGAACCGCTCCTTGCCCTGCAAACGGTAATGCTCTTCGGCGCCACGGAAGCCAGTCTTGCCCTTGGTCACGGTCCAGTCCAGACCCAGCTCCCACAGGGTATCCCCCGGCCCTTCGTTTTCGAACGGATACATCTCGGAATTGTCGAAGGGGAAGAACAGCAGGTAGCTTTCTGCCCGCAGCATATCCAGCGTCGTGAAGCGGCAGGGGATGATCCCCATGCTCGCGCCCTCTTCCAGGATGCGGTCCCAGATCTCCACCGCGTCCTGACCCCGGCAGAAGATTTCATACCCACGCTCGCCGGTATAGCCGGTCCGCGACAGGGTGATGGGCTTGCCGAACAGCATCGCGGGCATGTGGCCCATATAGGGCAGCGCGCGAACGCCCGGAATGTGCTTTTCCAGATAGGTCACGGCCAGCGGCCCCTGCAGCGACAGGTCGTGCAGGTTGTCGTCAAAGCGGATCGACACATCGCGCCCGGTTGCGGCCATGGTCAACTGCTCGTGCCCCTGACCCGACCCATGCACCACGGTGTAGGAGTTCGGCCCCATCCGGTAGATGATGCAATCGTCGATGAACTTGCCTGCGTCGTTCAGCATGCAGGCATAAAGCGATTTGCCGGGCGCGATCTTTTCCGGGTCCCGCGTCGTGGCACGGTCGATCACATGGCTGGCGGCATGGCCGGTGATGTGGACCTTCTTCAGGCCTGACACATCCATCAGCCCGGCCTTGGTGCGGATCGCCATGTATTCGGCATTCGCATCGCCCTTGGAATAGGACCAGGCGGTCCCCATCCCGCTCCAGTCTTCAAGGTTCGAACCGAGCGCGCGGTGGCGGTCCATCAGTGCGGAAAAACGCCAGGAGTTGGTCATCTGCAGTCTCCCTGATTGGTAGTTTCTTTGCGCCAAGTGTCAGGCGATTCCCGCCAGAAAGCAATAATGAAGTGCAACAATCTTTCTTCTGAGCAAACATCTTTGAAGCAAAAGGCCGCCCTGACGGACGGCCTTTCGCAGTATCTTGTGGCGCCGCCTTAGGCTGGCAGGACGAAGAACCAGTTCGACCAGAGTACGACCACCGCTCCGGCCGCCAAAGCCAGATAGGGCAGCATCCCCGCCTTCCTCGCACCCCGTTCGCCATAAGGCAGACCAAGGTCGTCATAGGCCTCTTTCGGGAACTTTCCACCGTCCTGGACATAGTGCCGGAACCAGAACACCGGAACGATCAGCGCCGCGAAGACCAGACCCGACCAGAGCGCGTTCTCATAGCCCCAGACCTTTGCGCCCGCGCCGAGGAACAGGGCGTTGACGAAGGCAAGAACCGTGTTCACCCCGATCAGCCAGGTCGGCGCTTTCCAGGGACGCTCCATGTGGGAACTGTCGATGCGGTGGATCCAGCCGGCGTTCAGGTTCAGGAAGTTGAACAGGATGTAGCCGACGTTGGAAATCGCCAGGACGTAGAAGTAGCCGGCGATGTCCGAGGCCAGGGCCAGGAGGAACACGTTGAAGGCAAAGTCCGTCCACATCGCCTTGCGCGGCGCGCCATGCGTGTTGACCGAGCCGAGGTACTTCGGCAGCCAGCCATCGCGCGAGCCCTGGTAGAGCGTGCGCGACGATCCCGCCATTGCCGTCATGATGGCCAGGAACAGCGCCATGATCATCAGGATCACGAAGATCTGGGTGATCACTGCCCCGCCGCCGATCATGTTGCCAAGCGCCTCGCCGATACCCGAGCCGTCAACGATGCCCGAGGCGAGCATGCCTTCCTGCCCGAGCACGCCCTGGAAAGAGAACGGGATCAGGAAGAAGAACAGGCAGCAGAGGAGGCCCGAGTAGAAGATGGCCCGGAACGTATCGGTCTTCGGATCCTTGAGCTCGCGGGTATAGCAGACCGCGGTTTCAAAGCCGTAGGTCGACCAGGCCGCAATGTAGAGACCACCAAGGAAAAGCGTCCAACCGCCGATGTTCCATTCTCCGTCGACACCCGAATAGGCGGCCGTCGGCGGCACCAGGTTGGTGACGTTCATCCAGTTGATCGACCCGTTGAAGAGCGGCACCAGACCAACCAGCAGCAGCGGAACAAGCACGATGATCGCCAGCCACTTCTGCGCCGCGGCCGTCGAGGCGATGCCGCGTTCCTGGATCAAGAGGATGACCAGCATCAGCGCCACGCCGACCACGAAGTAGGAGTTGAAGTGCAGCGTCCCGAGGAGCGGGATCGTGACAGCAGCAAACTCCCAGTTGCGGAAGGCGGGGGTCAGGGCTGCGATGCCGTCAGCGGTGGCCACGGCCTTGATCGCATCCTCGGCAGCAGTCCCCGCGTTCGCGGCCATGTAGTCGATGACCGACTGCGTCTCCGCCGTATAGCTCGCAAGGTTGGCCGCCACCCAGTCCACGACCTGCTGGCTTTCGGCCAGGGGGATCGGGAACAGCGCGTTCAGGATGTAGCCCGCCGCGATCACGCAGCCAAGCGACAGCACCGGCGACCAGGCGAACCAGTTGCACCAGACCGACAGCGGCGCGATCAGCTTGGAGTAGCGCAGCCATGCGGTCGCGCCATAGACGGACGTTCCGCCCGACTTGTTGCCGAACATCCCGGCCATTTCGGCATAGGTAAAGCTTTGCAGAAAGCCCATGATCATCGAGATGATCCAGACCACGAAGGCAAGCTTCCCCGTCGTCCCGGCAATCCCGCCGATCGAGAAAAGCACCAGAGGCGGCACACCGGCCGCGACCCAGAAGGCGCCTTTCCAACTCAGCGCACGGACCATTTGGCCCGATCCAGTTTCAGTCGTCATTCCCTCTCTCCTGTCAGACGGCGAGACCGGCACTTGGGCAATTCTTGGCGCTTGCCCTTCCCTCCGGTTCGCCTTGTTGGGTCTTCGCAGCGGACATGTGCGTGCTTTGTCAGGTCGCAGTCTTCTCCTTTGTCCGGTCCAGAATCGCTCCGCATCTTGTCAGCGGCCGCGACCTGTTGTCGTGAAAGAAAGCACGCGCGCACATCCAAGGCGAGAAAAAATTGATCCACGCGAAAGTTTGTTTCCCGGAGGTCACATCGGTCACGCTTCCGGGTGCCCAAAAAGCGTGCGGCGCCGTAACCGGCGCCGAACTGGTCGTCTTGTGGAAGGCGCTCAGTTGCGCAGATAGCTTTCCATCGAATCCTCAAGCGCGTCTTTCCACGGTGTGTGGTGAAGCGGCGCCATCGTCCCCGTGATGACCGATTTGTAGGCATTGTCACGGAACTTCATGATGTCCTTCTTCTTGTGGTCCTTCCACTCGAAGAAGGCCTCGCAGGCCCCGTCCACGTCGAAGGACGGATAGTCGGTCTCGGCGATCAGCTCTTTCACGTAATCGCCCTGATAGTGGATCGCGTCGTGGGCGTCCTTGCCCTCGTCCTCGTGCTTCACGCGGTCCTCGACGTCCTTCAGCAGCACTTTCTTGTCGGTCGGAATCGCGATTCTTCCCATGATCGCATCACGCACCCACCAGGCCTGCGCGTCGAACATGTTGAAGGTGAACCACTGGTCCTGCATGCCGAGGTAGAAGAGCTTGGGGTTATGCACCCAGACCACACCCTTGTAGAGGTCCGCCGTCGCCAGCCGGTTTGCCGTCTTCAGCCGCAGGTCATCCGGCAGGAAGGGGAAATGGTGCTTGTAGCCGGTGCACAGGATGATCGCGTCGATCTTCTTTGACGTCCCGTCGCCGAAATATGCAGTGTTCTCGTCCACCCGGACAAGCCCCTGCTTTTCCTCCCAGTTGGACGGCCAGTTGAAGCCCATCGGCGCCCGGCGATAGGTCGAGGTGATCGACTTTGCCCCGTATTTCCAGCACTGCGATCCCACATCCTCGGCCGAGTAGGACGTCCCCATGATCAACAGGTCCTTGCCGGTGAACTCGCGCGCGTCGCGGAAGTCGTGGGCGTGAAGCACACGCCCGTTGAACTTCGAGAATCCTTCGTACTCCGGCACGTTCGGAACGCTGAAATGGCCGCTCGCGACGATGACGTTGTCGAACTCCTCGTCATACATCCGGTCCGCCTCCAGATCATGCGCGGTGACCGTGAAGTTGCCTTTGGCCTCGTTGTACTTGACCATCCGGATCGTGGTCGAGAAGCGGATCCAGTCGCGCACGCCGGCCTTCTTCACCCGGCCTTCGATATAGTCGAACAGCACCGCGCGGGGCGGGTAGCTGCCGATCTGCTTGCCGAAATGCTCCTCGAAGGAATAGTCGGCGAATTCCAGCCCTTCCTTCGGCCCGTTCGACCAGAGGTAGCGGTACATCGAGCAGTGCACCGGCTCGCCATGTTCATCCAGGCCCGTACGCCAGGTGTAGTTCCAAAGGCCACCCCAGTCGGACTGCTTTTCAAAGCAGACAACCTCGGGGATATCCGCGCCCTTTGCCTTGGCTGACTGGAACGCCCGCAGCTGTGCCAGACCCGATGGACCCGCACCGATCACCGCGACTCTCTTTTTCATCTTCAACCTCCGGATGTTGGATTCGTTGTGCTTTGGGCGCACTGGTTTTGTGGGTAACCTAGAGACAAAGTTGCGCCTGTGTCAAATCTTCTTCCTGTGGGTAAACATGATTGGCCCCGAGGGACTGCGTCCTTCGGGGCCAGCATCACAACCTCTGCACGAGAGACTAAGCGGATCGGTGGTCAGCGGGCAATGGTCACCGTGCAATGGGCCCGCGTGGCAACTTCGGCAGCAACCGACCCCAGGACGAGCCGCGTCAAGCCGCGCTTGTCCCCGGTTCCCATCACGATGTGGGAATAGCCGTTCTGCTCGGCATAGGCGATGATCGCAGGGGCCGCCTCGCGCGCCACGACCTCGATCGTGCCCACATCTGCAGCGCCTTCGCTGCGTGCCGTTGCCTCGGCATCGGCCAAAATCTTCGCGACCTCTTCTGCATTCCAGTGGTTAATGGTCGGGCCGCGCGCACCACCATGGGCGATGTTCACCGCACAGATGGTCAGATGGTGCCCAGTTGCCTTGGCGACCTCGGCCGCAAGAATGACACCGATTGTGCTGTGGTCCGACCCATCGGTCGGGCAAAGGATTTTCTTCGTCATCACGTGACTCCTCTGGTCCATTGACTTCCCAGTCAGACAAGCACGATACTCGCCGCGATGCCTTGACCTGGGTCAAGACACTTTACCGATGAGTAAACCGCCAGGAGTCCGCATGAAGCCGATCGATCCCAAGGACCGCCGCATCGCCAATATCCGCACGGCCGAGTTCAAACCCTTCGTCTACCCGGACGGCCTGGCCCTGGGGGACACGGTCCTGCAACTCGACGACAGTCAGGAACTTGGGACCGGCTTCCATGTCTATCGCATGCCCGCCGGCATGACGACCCGCGGCCACCGTCACAACGGGCACGAACAGTTCCTGATCCTTGAAGGCGAGCTGCACGAAAGCGACGGCACCGTGCTGCGCGCAGGAGACATGGTCTTCTACCGCGACGGGACCGAGCACAATTCCTATACTCCGAACGGCTGTCTGCTCGCCGTCCACATCGCGGGGCCGGAAATCTCGGTCGAATAGCGCAATAACAAAGGCCCCGGGGTGACCCGGGGCCAGTCGCAATCCCCTTGCGGGGCTCAGGAAAGTGACTCTCCCGCCAAGTTAGGCGGCGTCAGATATCCAGCGTTGTCTGCGTCTCCCAGGCCGAGAAATGCGAACAGTAGTCGTTCCATTCCTTGTGCTTCAGCTTCAGATAGGCCGAGGAGAACTCATCCCCCATCATCGCCTTCAGCGTCTTGTCCTTGTCATACTCGCGCAGCGCATCCAACAGGTTCAGCGGCAGCTTCGGCGCGTTCTTCACCGTATGCCCCATCTGGTACATGTCGATATCATAACGCTTGCCAGGATCGGCCTTGGTACGAACCCCGTCCAAACCAGCCGCGATGATCACTGCCTGAAGGAGATACGGGTTCGCCGCACCATCGGGCAGGCGGAGTTCAAACCGCCCCGGCCCGGGTACGCGGACCATGTGGGTGCGGTTGTTGCCCGTCCAGGTCACCGTGTTCGGCGCCCAGGTCGCGCCCGAAGAGGTCCGGGGGGCATTGATCCGCTTGTAGCTGTTCACCGTCGGGTTGCAGATCGCCGCCAGCGCCGAGGCGTGTTTCATGATCCCGCCCAGGAAGTTCCGTCCCCGGTCCGAAAGACCCAGCTCGGCTTTCTTGTCGGCGAAGGCGTTGGTCTTGCCATCCAGCGACCAGACCGAGATATGCGCGTGGCAGCCCGACCCCGTCAGCCCCTTGAACGGCTTCGGCATGAAAGTCGCGCGGAAGCCGTGCTTTTCAGCCACCGACTTGACCATGAACTTGAAGAAGCTGTGCTTGTCCGCCGTCTGCAGCACGTCGTCATACTTCCAGTTCATCTCGAACTGGCCGATCGCGTCTTCGTGGTCGTTCTGGTAGGGCTCCCAGCCCATCTCCAGCATGTAGTCGCAGATTTCCGAGATCACGTCATAGCGCCGCATCACCGCCTGCTGGTCGTAGCAGGGCTTTTCGGCGGTATCGAAGATGTCCGAAGCTCCCGTGCCTTCTGCGTTCAGGATGAAGAACTCGGGCTCGACCCCGGTCTTGACCCGCAGCCCATCCTTCGCGGCCTCGGCGATCAGTTTTTCCAGCACGTTGCGCGGTGCCTGGTCGACAAGCTTTTCCTCCATCGTCGCCCGCGCCGCGACCCAGGCCACATCCTTCTTCCACGGAAGCTGGATCGCGCTGTCCGGGTCCGGCACCGCCATCAGGTCGGGGTGCGCCGGCGTCAGGTCCAGCCAGGTGGCAAAGCCCGCAAAGCCCGCACCTTCCACCGCCATGTCGTTGATCGCCTGCGTCGGCACCAGTTTCGCGCGCTGCCCACCGAAGAGATCGGTGTAGGAGATCATGAAATACTTGACGCCCTTATCCTTCGCCCATTTGGCAAGGTCTTTCGCCATCACTGTAACTCCCTGGTCTTTTCTTAATGTTTGCAAAGGGAAACGGCGGCCTTACCAGCCGCCGTTCCGTCCCGGTATCCAGTTGGTGCCCGCCAGCGGAACCCCCGCCATCGCCGCCGCCTCGATGGTCAGCGAGCACAGGTCCTCGGGCTCCAGGTTGTGCAGGTGGTTCTTGCCGCAGGCCCGCGCGATGGTCTGCGCCTCCAGCGTCATCACCTTGAGATAGTTCTTCAGCCGCCGCCCGCCGAGGACCGGATCGAAGCGCTTGAAAAGCTCCGGGTCCTGGGTGGTGATCCCGGCCGGGTCGCGGCCTTCGTGCCAGTCGTCATAGGCATCCGCCGTGGTGCCGAGCTTCTGGTATTCCTCTTCCCATTTCGGGTCGTTGTCGCCGAGCGCGATCAGCGCCGCCGTCCCGATGGCCACGGCATCCGCGCCCAGGGCCATCGCCTTGGCCACATCCGCGCCGCTGCGAATACCGCCCGAGACGATCAGCTGCACCTTGCGGTGCATGCCAAGGTCCTGCAGCGCCTTCACCGCCTGCGGGATGCAAGCCAGGATCGGCATGCCGACATGTTCGATGAAAACATCCTGCGTCGCCGCCGTGCCGCCCTGCATGCCGTCGACCACGACGACGTCCGCCCCGGCCTTCACCGCCAGCGCCGTGTCATAATAGGGCCGCGCACCGCCGACCTTCACATAGATCGGCTTTTCCCAATCGGTGATCTCGCGGAGCTCATGGATCTTGATCTCCAGATCATCCGGGCCGGTCCAGTCCGGATGCCGGCAGGCCGAGCGCTGGTCGATCCCCTTTGGCAGGTTCCGCATGTTGGCCACGCGATCGCTGATCTTCTGACCCAGAAGCATCCCGCCGCCGCCGGGCTTCGCGCCCTGGCCCACAACCACCTCGATCGCATCGGCGCGACGCAGGTCGTCGGGGTTCATGCCATAGCGGCTGGGCAGATACTGATAGACCAGCGTCTTGGAATGCCCACGCTCTTCCTCGGTCATGCCGCCGTCGCCGGTCGTCGTCGACGTCCCGGCCGCCGTGGCCCCGCGCCCCAGGGCCTCCTTGGCCGGACCGGACAGAGCGCCAAAGCTCATGCCGGCGATGGTGATCGGGATATCCAGATGGATCGGCTTCTTCGCGTGCCGCGTTCCAAGCCAGACATCCGTCGCGCATTTCTCGCGATAGCCTTCCAGCGGATAGCGGCTGATCGAGGCGCCCAGGAACAGCAAGTCATCGAAGTGCGGCAGGTGCCGCTTCGTGCCGCCGCCGCGGATGTCGTAGATGCCAGAGGCAGCCGCGCGGCGGATTTCGGCGTTCACTGCCGGGGTGAAGGTCGCCGAGAAGCGGGGCGGGGTACGTGGAAGGTCGGTCATTGCTGCCTCAGTACGACGACGCGTTGTCGATGTTGAAATTGTACAGTTTCCGGGCCGAGCCATAACGGCGGAACTCTTCCGGCTTGGCCTTGTGATCGGCCTCACCCCTGCGCAGCAGCTCTTCCAGGATCGCGTAGTGTTCGTCCCGCATCTCTTTCTCGATGCAGTCTGCCCCCAGCGATTTCACCGTGCCGCGCACGAAAAGCCGCGCTTCGTAGAGCGAGTCGCCCAGCGCCTCACCAGCGTTGCCCAGCACGACAAGGTTGCCGGACTGCGCCATGAAGGCCGACATGTGGCCGATGTTGCCGTGCACCACGATGTCGATGCCCTTCATCGAGATGCCGCAGCGGCTGGAGGCATTGCCCTTGATGACCAGAAGTCCCCCGCGCCCCGTCGCGCCTGCATATTGGCTGGCGTCGCCGTCGATGATGACCGTCCCGCTCATCATGTTCTCGGCTACGCCGGGGCCAGCCGATCCCTTGATGCGGATCGTCGCCTGCTTGTTCATGCCGGCACAGTAATAGCCCGTCGAACCCCGGACCGTGATGTCGACCGGGGCGTCCACCCCGGCGGCGATGGCATGCGCACCTTTGGGGTTGATCACCTCCCAGGCGGTCATGTTGGTCTGGCCCTTCAGGGCGTGCAGCGAGGAGTTCAGGGCGCGCAGGCCCTCTTTCCCCAGGTCGAAGCTCTGCATTCTCTCAACGCTCCCAGAAGTAGACAGTGGCGGGTTCCGGTTCCCAGACGCGGGCGTCCTCGATCCCCGGCAGGTTGACCAGCGCCCGGTATTCCGACCCGAAGGCGACATACTGGTCGGTCTCGGCCATGACCGCGGGCTTGCAGGCAATGGGGTCGCGTACGACGCCGAAGCCGTTCTTGGTGCCGACGACAAAGGTGAAGAAGCCGTCCAGATCGGTCAGCGTCGCTTCCAGCGCGTTGCCCAGCGTCTCGCCGGTCTGCAGCTTGTGGCTGATGAAGGCCGCGCCGACCTCGGTGTCATTCTCGGTCTCGAAGGTCATGCCAAGGCGCTTGAGCTCACGCCGCACGCCGTTGTGGTTCGAGAGCGACCCGTTATGCACCAGGCACTGGTCCGTCCCGGTCGAGAACGGATGCGCGCCCATCGTGGTCACGGCGCTTTCCGTGGCCATCCGGGTGTGGCCGATGCCGTGGGTACCCTTCATCTTGGCCACGTCGAACCGCGCAGCCACGTCCTTGGGCAGGCCGACCTCCTTGAAGATCTCGATCGAGTCACCGGCGCTCATCACCTTCACGGCGGGCCGCAAATGGGCAAGCGCCGAACGGGCCGCCTCCATCTGTGCCAGGGGCACTTCCAGCACAGCGTGCGTGGATTTGACCAGCATCGCGACGGGCTGGCCGATGGCGTCATGCAGATCGCCGTCAAGGTCCTTGAAGTCCTTTTCGGGATGCGCCGACTGGATGGTGATCTTGCCCAAGCCGTCCTTCGCCCCGCCATAGATCGCGATGCCGGCGCTGTCCGGCCCGCGGTCGGTCATGGTGATCAGCATGTCCGTCAGCATGGCGCCAAGCTTCGGCTCTAGCTTCGGGTCCTTCAGGAACAGCCCAACGATGCCGCACATGGATTCGTCTCCTTCGACTGGTTGATCCGACGCTAGCACCGTCCTTTGCGCCTATCAACTGTCGAGAAACTTTTTTCACCTGTCGGGAAAAGCGGGCAGAGAAAGCCGGTTTTCCTTGACAGAATGTCGCAGGTGGCTTTCCCTGAGGAAAAATTCTTGCCGCGAGGGGAAACGACGCCAGGGCCGCGTCACGCGGAGAGCAAACAGGCCCATGGGAGGGAACTGTGGGAGACCTTAATCAGCGGATTGAGGCGATGCACAAACGCGACGTGCAAGTGGCATGGGCGTTCGTGGTCGGCCTCTGGTTTGCGGTGATCTTTGTCGCCATCGCCACCTGGAACCTGGCACCAAGCGGAGGGGCAAGGACCCTTCTTCTTGTTGGCGGGGCGATCGTCCTGATCTTCAACACCGCCGCGATCCTGGCGATGCTGCGGCATTACCGCGAGGACCGCGACTTCATGTACGGCCTCGACATCAAGTTTCTTGACGAAGCCAAGGGCAGGAAGGGTTGAGCATGGCACATTACGATCCCCCGAAGCAGGGCAAGGCCAGCCAACTGATCGACGTTGTCGTCCTTGTCGTCCTGACAGTCGGCGCGCTGTTCGTGCCGCTTTGGCTTGGCATGGCCGGCGCGGCAAAATCCGTCGCCACCCCGGTCGAGAACCCGACCTGGGAGGCGCTTGGCCAGACCCCGGCCCAGGCAGCAAAATATGAGGCCCTGGGCTACGACCCGGCCTCGGCCCATGACCTGATCCTGGCGCGCTTCGACTACAGCTTCTCGTTCGGTGCGCTGCTGACCATGATCGCGGTCATCCTGCTCTATTACTTCCTGATCCTGCGGTTCTCCGAAGTGGAGTATCGCGAGGTCATCTCCGAAAAATTCGGCGACAAATAGGGGGCCGCAATGGATCTGTGGAACTGGCTTGAATACGCGGCCTGGGCGCTGTCAGTGGCCTTTGGCCTGCACATGCTGCTCGACTGGTTGAAAACCGACAGCAGCTATTCGGAAGACGTCCTGACCTCCTCGCGCGAAGGCGAGCTTGAGGCGATGGCGGAAGAGCACAAGGTGAAATCATGACCGATGTCGACATCACCTCGAAAACCATGGACGGCATGGGGCCGCATGGCACCAAGGTCGGCCTCTTGCGGGTCCTTGGCCCGGCGCATGTCTGGGCGCTTGGCGTCGGCATCGTTCTGGTCGGCGAATACATGGGCTGGAACTTTGCCGTCGGCAAAGGCGGCGCCTATGCCGCGCTGATCGCCTGCTGGTTTGCGGGCATCCTCTACACCTGCGTCGCCATGATCGACTCGGAGGTCACTTCGACCGTCGCCTCGGCTGGCGGGCAGTATACTCAGGCCAAGCACATCGTCGGGCCGCTCATGGCCTTCAACGTCGGCCTCTATCTCGTCTTCGCCTACACGATGCTGGAAGCGGCCAACGCGATCACGGCGGGGTACCTCTTCTCGGTCGTGGCGACGATGTCGGGGCACGAGGCGGCGCTGGACCAGCGGCCCTTCATCATCCTGGTCATCATGTTCCTCGCCTGGCTGAACTATCGGGGCGTGCTGGCGACACTGACCTTCAACCTCGTCATCACAGCCATTGCCTTCGTCGCGATCCTTGTCCTGTTCCTGGCGACCTCCGGTGTGGTCGGCGGCGGGATCATGGAACATGCCGCCCTCTTCGAAGGCCATGAGATGCCCTATGGCTGGATCGGCGTCCTTGCAGCCATGCACTTCGGCCTTTGGTACTACCTTGGGATCGAGGGCACGACCCAGGCTGCCGAAGAGGTACGCTCCCCTGCCCGCGCCCTGCCCTTCGGCACGCTGGCCGGGATCATGACGCTGCTCATTGCTGCCACCCTCACCTGGTATGTCTGCTCCGGTGCCCTGCCGTGGGAATTCCTTGGCGATGGGGTCAACGGTTCGGTCGCGCCGCTCTTCGACACCGCACGGCTGTCGGGATCGAACGCGCTGATCTGGCTTCTGGGCATTGGCACGCTCTTCGCAACGCTCGCCAGCGCCAACGGCTGCATCAACGACGCAAGCCGCGCCTGGTTCGCGATGGGCCGCGACAAGTACCTGCCGGGCTGGTTCGGCGCGGTGCATCCCAAGTACCGCACCCCCTATCGGGCGATCGTGTTCCTTGTCCCGATCGCGCTGATCTTCGCCCTTGGCGCGCCTCTGGACCAGGTGATCACCTTCTCGATCCTGTCGGGTCTCCTCGGCTATACCTTCATGCCGCTGAACATCATCATGTTCCGGAAGAAGTGGCCGTTGAACTCGATCAAGCGCGGCTATGAACATCCGTTCCACCCGCTGCCTGCCATCACGCTGCTGACGCTGTGCGCCGTGACCTTCTTTGCGGTCTTCCTGGGCTACGGCACCCAGCTTGTGGCGATGATCGGCTTCTACATCGTCGTGTCGCTCTGGTTCCACTTCTGGCGCTACCGCTTCGTGAACCGGGGGGCACAGTTCACCATGCCCTGGCCGAAACCGCAGGGCTACTAAGGCAAGTGGCCCGCCCCTCGGGGCGGGCCTTTTCCAATGTCCCCACTCATTCCCCTCGGTGCAGCCCTCGCCGCCATCGGCCTTTGGCTGGGCTTTCGTCTCGTGGCCGAGGCCCGCGCCCGCACGACAGCCCGCGCACGCTATTTCGACACGGTTCGGCAGCTCTTCGATGGTGGAGAAATCCGCATCCAGCCGACCGGCTTCCCGCGCATGACCGGCCACAGGGCAGATCTCGCCTACGACCTGCAGGTCGTCCCGGACACACTCACCTTCCGTAAGCTTCCAGCGCTCTGGGTCCTTGTCACCCTGCCCGAGCCCCTGCCCGTCGCCGCCACACTCGACCTTCTCGCCCGGCCCTCCGGGAATGAGCCCTTCACCCGTTTTGCCACCCTGCCGCAGTCACTGCCCACGCCCGCCGGCCTGCCAAAGGACATCGCAATCCGCAGCGAAGACGCCAGCCGCATCCCGCCCGCTACGCTGATCGAGCGGCACGCCGACCTGTTCGATGATCCGCGCATCAAGGAACTGGTGATCTCGCCCAAGGGTCTGCGGATCGTCCTTCTGGCGGAAGAGGCAGACCGGGGCCGCTACCTCATCTTCCGCGAGGCCGAGATGGGCATGGCCCCCCTCGCCTCCGACCGATTGATACCGGTGCTCGACAGGCTGAAAGCCTTGCGCGAAGATATCCTTGCCCTGCCGAAAGACCCCGGATGAAACCGCCCCTGAACCCCTATCTCGTCCTCGCCGTTGCCGTATGTCTGCCAGGTATGGGCCAGGTCCTGAACCGCCAGCCTGTGCGCGGGCTGATCTTCGTCTGTTTCGCGGTGCTTCTTGGCGGGTTCACGCTGAAGACGGCCGCGCCGGATGTGTCCTTTGTCGGCAAGCTTTCCGGCGCGCTCTTTGTCTGGGCCATGGCGGTCTTCGACGCCTACAAGCTGGCCCGAATCCGTTACGCGGTCTGGCAGCATCAGTCCAAAACGCCTCGCTGACGTCTTCACGCGTCGCCTCCCGTCCCGCGAGGGGGACGACACAGTCAAACGACGCGCTGCCTTACTCCTGCCAGAGGGCGCCAAGCATGTCCCGCAGCGCCGCCATAGCCTCGGCTCCGTCCTCGCAGCCGGGCCCAACCCGAACGGCCACGGTCGCGGCATAGCCGAAGGCCGCAAGCTTTTCTGGCCGCACCGTCACCTCAAAGCCCTTCGGCCCCGCGATGACCTTCTCGACCGCATCCTCGGCGCCAAAGGTCTCGTCCCCAACCTCGAACCAGATCGGCCCGCCCCCAAGCGGCTGACGGAAGAGGACATAATTCTCTTCGTCATCCTCGCCCTCGGCGAAACCCACGAAGAGGAATCCTTCGTCCTCGACGACCGATCCATAGGCCGCTTTCACCGTGATATCCGCCATGCCGCCCTCCGATTCGCGCCCAAGGTTAATGACACGAAGTGCCAGACAGGTGCCATACACATGCCAGACAGAAAGCAGACGGAAGGCAGACCAGGAAAATCCTTCTGCGCCAATCGGTTAACCTACCGCACGCCCCTCAATGCCATTTCGCGACCGGCGGCAGGCTCATCAGCACCGCATTCGCGTCATGCCCGGTCTCGAGCCCGAACTTGGTGCCCCGGTCATAGACCAGATTGTATTCCGCATAGAGGCCCCGATGGATCAGTTGCACCTCCCTGTCAGCCTCTGACCAGGGTGTCGACAGGCGCCGTTCGGTTACCGGCAGAAAGGCGGGCAGGAAGGCTTCACCCACTGCGCGGGTAAAGGCGAAATCGCGGTCCCAATCACCTGTATTCAGGTCATCAAAGAAGATGCCCCCAACCCCCCGCGCTCGGCCACGATGGGGGATGAAGAAGTACTCATCTGCCCAGGCCTTGAATTTCCCATAATAATCAGGCGAATGCGCGTCGCACGCCCGGCGCATCTCGGCATGGAAATGTGCGGTGTCTTCGGCATATTCGATGCAGGGGTTCAGATCCGCCCCGCCCCCGAACCACCAGGCATTGGGGGTCCAGAACATCCGGGTGTTCATGTGGACCGCCGGGCAATGCGGATTGGCCATATGCGCCACCAGACTGATGCCCGAAGCCCAGAACCTGGGATCGCTGTCCATCCCCGGCACCCCACGCGCGGCCATCGCCCTTTGCGCCTTTTCGCCAAGTACTCCATGGACTTCCGACCAATTCACACCGACCTTTTCGAACACCTCTCCGCCGCGCATCACGCTCATGATGCCGCCGCCGCCATCATCCGCGCGCCGGGTGGGCGAGACTTCGAACCGGCCGGGGGCGGCCTTGGCGAACCTGTCCTCCAGTCCCTCGAAGGCCAGGACAATCCGGTCCCGCAAGGTATGGAACCACTGCGAGGCCGCTGCCTTGCGAGCGTCAAACGGATCAGTCATTGTCTGGTCTCCAGGAACGGACGGAGCCATGCCTATCACCGCCGGGACCTGCTTTCCACTGCCCGAGGCGAGACAGATGAAACGGTTTACATTTCTTGCCCTTGCCGGGCTTGCGGCCTGTGGCACCCCGCAGGAGCAGTGCATCAATCGCAACACCCGCGATCTTCGCACCGTTGACCGTCTGATCGCGGAGTCGGAAGGCAACCTTGACCGCGGCTATGCCTTCGAGACCATCACGATCTACGAGGACTACTGGACCTATTGCGAGCAGCCCCGACCGCCCGAGGGCGAACCCGTCCCGCCGCCGCGGCTGTGTCTGGAGGAACGGCCCATTTCAGTCGAGCGGCCAAAAGCCATCGATCTGAAGGAAGAGGCGCGCAAGCTCGACGGGCTCAAGCAGAAGCGACAGGAGCTTGCCCGCAGGGCCGAAGTGGTCATCGCCCAGTGCAAGGTCGAATTTCCCGAGTGATCAGTGTGCGGGTGCGCTGACCACGTCCAGAAGGCCACGACCGCCGTCGACCGTCAGAACCTGACCGGTGACGAAACCGGCAGCATCAGAGGCCAGAAACTGCACAGCCTCGGCCAATTCCGCGGGCGCGGCGATCCGGCCGAGGGGCGTGGCACCGGCGATCTCATCGCGGTAGCCGGGGTTCTCTTTCAGTGCGGTCTGCAGGCTGGCGCTCATCACCGATCCGAAAGCCACCGCGTTTACCCGGATGCCCTTGGGCGCAAGCGCCACGGCCATGGAGCGGGTCATCTGGTCCATCGCGGCGGCGGCCATCGAATAGGCCAGCAGTTCGGGCCGGGTCGCCTGTGCAGTGATCGAGGACAGGTTGATGATCGACCCGATCATGGTGCCGGGCTCGATTTCGGCGCGTTGGGCGTGCTGGATCATCCTTTTCGCCGTCATCTGCGAAATTCTCAGCGCCGAAAGGACATTGTGGCGCCACAACTCCTCGACGCCATCCCCGTCGGGGTTCAGAAGATCCGAGACGAAGGTCTTTCGGTTGGCATTCACCAGGAAGTCCACCCGATCGAAAGCATCAAAGGTGGCCGACAGAAGATTGGCGATTGCAAGCTTCTCGGTCAGATCACCGGCGAACATCCGGATCGGACCCTCGGCCCGCGCTTCCTCGCCAAGCTCGGCTTCAAGCCGCTCTTCGTCACTGTCGGCAAACATGACATTGGCGCCCTTGTCGACCAGATGCCGCGCGATCGCGAGACCAATGCCCGAGGCGGCGCCCGTGACGATGGCAGTCTTGCCGGAAACGGAAAAGGACATCTGCAGCCTCTTGTCTGATCAGGGATTGGCCCGCAGCGGATCGCGGCGGGGTTTCTGGGCATGGATCACGCGAAAGGCAGTGTCACCCGCCACATCATGCACTTCCAGGAAGCATTCCTTCAGCACGGCATCATAGGGCAAATGCCGGTTCGCGACCAACCACAGGCTTCCGCTTGGGGCAAGCATCCGCCGGGCGGCACGAATGAAGCCGAAACCAAGCGCCGGATCCGCTTCGCGCCCGGTGTGGAACGGCGGGTTCATCACCACGACGTCCAAAAGCGTCTCGGGCCGCCACTTGGTCGCGTCGGCCCAGTGAAACCGCGCCCTCGTGTCCGTTACATTGACCATGGCACAGTCCAGCGCATCGGCCTCGGCTTCGACCAGGTCTAGCCGCGCCACGCCGGGACGTTTGAGGATTTCGGCCGCCAGATACCCCCAGCCCGCCCCCAGATCCGCGACCTTTCCGCCAAGCTTTGCAGGCAGGGCCCCCGCCAGAAGCACTGAACCTCGGTCCGGCCCATCGGCCGAGAAGATCCCGGGCATGGTCTGGAACCCATCCGCCTGACGGGGCTTTGCCAGCCAATCCGAAAGATCGGCTCCCGCCTGGAAAGATGCCAGCTTGCCATGCGCTTTCGACAGGCTCTCTGACAGTTCAACCCGGCCTCGCAGGTCCTTCAGCGCAGTGTCGATCCCGTCGGTCTTCTGGCCGTCAACCGCGATCCAACCACCGGGGGCCACCTCCGCCGCCGCCTGGGCGATCAGCGCACGGCCCGCTTCGCGCGACCGGGGCAGGCAGACGATCGCCGCGGCGTAGGGCTCGGCTGGCGCCACAGTATAACGCGCGGCAAAATGGTCATGGTCGGGCTTGAAGCCGGTCAGCACCACCACCCGGTCGCCGGGCAGCGCCGACAGGTCATCGCCCAGACGCGGACGATAGACGGCGATCATCCCGGCGTCGGGCAGGGTCAGTGCGCCGGTCTCCAGCGCCAGGGAAAGACGTGCGGATCGCATGAGCGGAGGCCTCAGGCCCCCAAACCCCCTCTATGGGCACGCACGATCATTCCTTTTCCATCGTGCACTGCAAGGGATGCTGGTGGCGGCGTGCGAAATCCATCACCTGCGCAACCTTGGTCTCAGCCACTTCGAAGCTGAAGACTCCTACAACCGCCAGCCCCTTCTTGTGAACCGTCAGCATGATTTCAAAGGCTTGAGCATGGTTCAGGCCGAAGAACCGTTCCAGCACATGAACGACGAACTCCATCGGCGTGTAGTCGTCATTCAGCAGCAGCACCTTGTAGAGTGGCGGCCGCTCGGTCTTGGTCTTTGTCTTGGTCAGGATGGAGGTGTCTTGCCCGGGTCCATCCGTCTTGTCAGACATGCTCAGCGGGCGGATCGACACGACAGGTGGACTCCGTTTGCAGGATTCGGGGGTTGCATCTGATACCCGAAATATAGCCTTTTTTGAACGGGCGAAAAGGGGGCCGCGATTTGGGGCTGCAATGCTGACGACGATTGGCTTCGATGCCGACGATACCCTGTGGCAGAACGAGACGTTCTTCCGCCTCACACAAGAGCGATTCACCCGGCTTCTGGCGGACCATGCCGAGCCTGACCATCTTGCCGAAAGACTGGAGGCCGCAGAGCGACGGAACCTTGGTCACTATGGGTTCGGCGTCAAAGGTTTCACGCTGTCGATGATCGAAACGGCGATCGAGGTGACCGAGGCACGCGTCCCCGCAGGGGTCATTGCCGAACTGATTGCTGCCGGTCGCGAGATGCTCGAACATCCGATCGAGCTTCTGCCCCAGGTCCGAAGCACCGTGACGGCCCTCGCCGCCGAGTACCGCGTGGTATTGATCACCAAGGGCGATCTTCTGGACCAGGAACGAAAGCTGGCGCAGTCCGGTCTTGGCGACCTCTTCGACGGAGTCGAGATCGTCAGCCACAAGACGCCAGACGCCTATCGCGCGATCTTTGCCCGGCATGGAACTGGCGCGGATCAGGCGATGATGGTCGGCAATTCCCTCCGCTCTGACGTGATACCCGCGCTTGAGGCCGGTTCCTGGGGCGTTCATGTGCCACACGGCCTGACCTGGGCGCTGGAAGCTGCCGAACCGCCACTGGGTCATCGGCGGTTTCATGTGCTTGAGACCTTGGCAGGCCTTCCTGACTTGATTGGCCAAATCACGGCCCCACGCAACAGCTAGCGTGATGGCCATCTAGGCTCGCAAGATGTTGGATCGACGGCGGTCAGGTGCAGCTTCATTGCAACTACATCAACTCTGACCTCAAACCCTTTGGAATTTTTGGGTTTTCGCACGTGATTGCCTGTGCTAGCCTTCCCCACGAGGCAGAATAACGGCACCGGAAAATCCGGGCCAGCAGGCAAAGGGTGGGCGACGTGGTATCGCTTCTCGGGCGGATTTATCGCGCTATTTTCATGGCATTTGTTGTCACGACATTCGTTGTGACTGCACCTCTGCAGGCGGCGCCTTTTGCCGCCATCGTCATGGACGGGCGCACGGGCGAGGTTCTTTACGAAAAGAACGCAGATACCCGGCTGCACCCGGCATCGCTGACAAAGATGATGACGCTTTACATCGCCTTTCAGGAGATCGAGGCCGGCAGGCTGTCGCTGGACACGAAAGTCACCGTGAGCAAATACGCGGCCTCGCAGCCGCCTTCGCGACTGGGTCTGAAACCGGGTCAGAAGATCGCCTTGCGCTATCTGATCCGTGCGGCGGCGATCAAGTCGGCCAATGATGCGGCCTCGGCCATCGGTGACCACATCGGCGGCGACGCGGCCGGGTTTGCCAAGCGGATGACGCGGACGGCCCGCGCGCTGGGGATGCACAACACCACGTTCAAGAACGCAAATGGTCTGACTGCCGAAGGTCACCTGTCGACGGCGCGTGACATGAACATTCTTGGCCGCCACCTGTTCTACGACTTCCCGCAGTACTACCACATCTTCTCGCGCCGGACTGCGGATGCGGGGATTGCCACGGTCGCCAATACCAACAGCCGCTTCCTTGACAGCTACGAAGGCGCTGACGGGATCAAGACCGGCTATACCGGTGCCGCCGGTTTCAACCTGACGGCCTCGGCGCATCGCGGCAAGAAGCACATCATCGCGACGGTTTTCGGCGGGACCTCGACGGCCAACCGCAATGCCCGCATGGCCGAACTGATGGACATCGGCTTTGGCAAGGCGAAGAACAAGGTCACCGAACAGCCGCCAGAGGCTGCGCCGTTGCCGGATGACGCATTGATCGCCTCGGTCGAAAACGGCATCGATGAAATCGACGCAGAAGGCGGAGCGGGCAAGATCGTGCGGGTTTCGGGTGAGGTGAAATCCTCTCCGCGCCCAAGGGCACGCCCGGCGCTGGCAACCGTTTCGGACGAGGTGGCCATAGCCATGGCCGCCGGGATCGAGGGTGCGCTTGCAGAAGCCACCGCCGAACCTCCGCCCGAAGGGACACTGGAGTTCCAGGCCGGGGCCATGGCCGCCGCCGCTACCGCAGATGAAACTGCGCCTTCCGATCCTGCCCTTGCTGCAGCGGTCGAAGTTGCTTCGGCCGAAGCCCCTGTCGAAACCGCCCCGGAGGAGATCGCCCTGGCTGCGGTCGAGATGGCAACCACGCCGGCCGCTGAACCAGGCACGCTTGACGCCCAAGCCGCAGCGCTGGCAGCCGGTTTGCCGCCGGTTGAGACCGAGATTGCCGCCTTGGCGACCGAGGACGCCGCTGCGCTTCCCCCGACACCCGACCCTGCGCTTGCCGGTTTCAAGCCGAAGGCACGGCCAGAGGCGCTGCCGGAAGTCGCCGTTGCAGCCGCCGAGATCCCTGCGGAAGTGCCCGTCACCGCAGCGACCGCGGTCGCCGAAGAAGTGCTGGTCGCCGCGACCGAAGTCGAACCGGAACTGGTCGTGACCGACCCGGGGACAAGCCTTGCCCTCGCCGGACCCCTTGATACGCCTGCGACTTCTGGACCGTCGACCGATCTCTTGGCCGAGATTACCGAGGTTGAAACGGTTGCTGGCGGCGCCCTGCTGCCACCACAGGACATTGCCCTGGCCAGCGCCTCTGCCGTCGTGCCGATGCCCAAGCGCCAGGCCCCGATCTTCGATGCCGTCGAAGTCGGATCGGCGGACGAGGACACACAGGAAGAAGTGGTGGTCGTCATGTCCACCTCGGGCGGGCGGCATTTCGGCGTGAATGTTGGCGAATATCCCTCGCGTTACGAGGCGGAACGGGCGCTTCTGAAAACCGCCCTGGCGGAAAGCGCGACGCTGAACGAAGGGCTTCGCAAGACGACCCAGGCCGGGGGCGCCTGGCGTGCGAGCTTCATGGGCCTGACGGAAGAGCAGGCCGAGCTTGCCTGCCGCCGCCTCTCGGCCCGGGCTATCCCGTGTGAGACGGTTGGGGGCTGACACGATGGTCGCACTGGTTTTTCCCGCCCTTCCGACCGTCACCCTGGCGGTAACCGGCCGCCCCGAACGGTTCCCCGTCCGGCGCATCTTCTGTGTCGGCCGCAACTATGCCGAACACGCCCGTGAAATGGGCGCCGACCCCGAGGCCGAACCGCCCTTCTTCTTCACGAAGCCGGCCGATGCCGTTGTCGAAAGCGGCAGCCGCATTCCCTATCCGCCAGCGACGGCAAACCTGCACCACGAGGGCGAGCTTGTGGTGGCGATCGGGAAGAGCGGCGCGATGGTGGCCGAATCCGACGCCGAAGCGATGATCTGGGGGCATGCTGCCGGCAATGATCTGACCCGCCGCGACCTTCAGGCCGAAGCGAAAGCCACGCGCCGCCCTTGGGACATGGCCAAAGGTTTCGACAAATCCGCCGTTGTGGGCGCGATCCGGCCCGGACCGCTTCCGGACGCGGCGCTGCGCTGCACGGTCAACGGGGCGCCCCGTCAGGAAGCACGTCTCTCCGACATGATCTGGACCCCGGCCGCAATCATTTCCGCGCTGTCGCGGATGGTGAGCCTGTCGCCGGGCGATCTGATCTTCACCGGCACTCCGGCTGGGGTTGGTCCGCTTAATCGCGGCGATACCTGCAAGGTCGAGATCGACGGCCTGCAGTCCGCGACCGTCACCATCGCCTGACCGAAGCCACGCACAAGACGCGCGCACGCCCTTGACAATGGTCCCGGGCGCGACTTCTCGTCAGGCAGTCCTAACGGAGAGAACACATGACCATCCACTGGTGCGGGACAGGCCTGTCCTCCATTCCCGGTCTTCGGCGCCTGATCGAAGCGGGGCACCCAGTCACGGTGTGGAACCGCACCGTCGAAAAGGCACGCAAGGAAGTCGGAGACCTGACCACGGACATCCGGCCCTTCAGCCTCGAGGCATTGGAGAAAGCGCTCAAACCAGGTGACATCGCCGTGTCCATGTTGCCGGCCGACCAGCATGTCGGCATCGCAAAGCTGTGTCTGGCGACCAAGGCGCATTTCTGCTCGTCCTCTTACATCGCACCTGAGATGCGTGCCCTGGACCAGGCTTTCCGCGAAGCCGGTCTGGTTTCGATCAACGAAGTCGGCCTCGACCCGGGGATCGACCACCTGATGGCCCATGACCTGGTGGCGCGTTACCGGGCCTCCAAGGCCTACAGCCCCGAGAACGTGCTTTCCTTTACCTCGTACTGTGGTGGCGTGCCGAAAGTGGCGAACGCCTTCCGGTACAAGTTCAGCTGGGCCCCAGCCGGGGTGCTCAAGGCGCTGCGCTCTCCCTCCCGGTCGCTGCGGAACTTCTCGGAGCTTCGGGTCGCACGGCCCTGGGACGCGATATCCAGCTATGATGCTCCGCTTCCCGTGCCCGAGACATTCGAGGTCTACCCGAATCGCGACAGCTACCCGTTCATGGAGGAATACCGGTTCGAGCCCTACTGGAAGGTCCGCGACTTCGTGCGCGGGACCATCCGCCTGAACGGCTGGGCCGATGCCTGGGCGCCCATTTTCCGCGAAATCGAAGGGCTTGAAGGAAAGACCGCCGCCGAGATCGATGCCGCGTTGAATGCGCGGGCCGCGGAACTACTGAAGGACAACTCCTACAGCGAGGGCGAACCGGACCGCGTTGTCCTATTCGTGTCGCTCAAGGCCGAAAAGGATGGTCGCGCAGTCTATCATGAGACCTGGGCCATGGATGCCTGGGGCGATGTGCGCGGGACGGCAATGGGTCGGCTTGTCTCCATTCCGGTGTCCATGGCCATCGAAGCCGTCATGAAGCGCGAGATCCCGGCCGGCGTTCATGGTGCCCCGCACGATCCGAAGCTTCTGGCGCGCTGGCTGGAGGAAGTCGGCCACCTGGCCCAGGTTCTGCGTCGGATCGACCATTTGGCCTAGGCTTCTGGGCATGTCGCCCGACCGCAGGCCTGATTGCCGTTTCAGGTGACAGACGCCCCGCCCTGACCTATCATCCCGGCGACGACCCGGACCAACCGGGCATGAGCAGCGAGGCAGGGCGTGGGCGGCACAGGCAGCACGTCAAAGCATCTTGATCGGCTGGCCGACAGGCTGGCGGTTCTTGCCGCACGGCGATCGCGGGTTGCCGGCGGGTTCGTATCGCAACCGGAACCGCGATCCATCGGGCTCCCGGCCCGTGGCAAGCAGCTTCTCGCCGGAAACGTGCTTCTGGCGGGTCATCTGGTCGAAGCGCCGGAACAGCTGCTTTGGGACATCCCCTCGCCCGACCCTGCATTCAGCGCCGAAGCGCAAGGTTTCGGCTGGCTTGATGATCTGGCCGCACTTGGCACGAAGGACGCCCGACAGCGCGCTCAGGCTTGGACCTGGTCCTGGATCGACCAGTATGGCACCGGACGCGGCCCCGGTTGGACGCCTGACCTGACCGGTCGCAGGATCATCCGCTGGATTCACCATGCGACGCTGCTTCTGAACGGCCGGGATCGCCAGGCCACCGAGGCCTTCTATCGGTCACTGTCGCGTCAGGCGGGTTATGTGGCGCGCCGCTGGCGGAGCGCAGCCGAAGGCCTGCCTCGGTTCGAGGCCCTGACCGGGCTGATCTATGCAGGCCTGTCGCTGATCGGCATGGAGGCCCTTGTTGTCCCCGCGGCCACGGCATTGGCGACCGCCTGCGACGCCGATATCGACGCTGAAGGCGGCATCCCCTCACGCAATCCGGAGGAGCTGCTGGAAGTGCTGACCCTGCTGACATGGTCGGCAAGTGCGATGTCCGAAGTGAACCACCCCGTTCCGGCTTCCCTCAATGCGGCCATCCTCCGCATCGCGCCGGCCTTGCGGGCCTTGCGGCACGCCGACGGCGAACTGGCCCGGTTCCATGGCGGGGACAAGGGGATCGAAGGCCGCCTGGACCACGCCCTGGCGGCAACCGGTGTCCGGCCCGGGGCCACGCCGTCGATTGCGATGGGCTTTGCCAGACTTGCCGGTGGACGCACGACGGTCATCGTCGACGCTTCATCCCCCCCGGGTGGACGGGCGGCGGAAACGGCCCATGCCTCGACTACGGCTTTCGAGCTGACCTCCGGTCGCCGACCGCTGGTGGTCAACTGCGGTTCCGGGACGGCCTTCGGGACCGCCTGGAGCCAGGCGGCACGAGCGACGGCATCACATTCGGCCTTGGGAATGGAGGGGTCGTCGTCATCGCGTTTCGGACCTTCGGGGCAATCGCTGGACCATCGCGCCAGGGTCGGGGCCGCACGACTGACGGCCGGAACCGAAGGTGCCGATCTCTATCTTGAGCATGATGGCTGGTTGGCAAGCCACGGCCTGACCGCAAGTCGCAGTCTGACGTTGGCGCATGATGGGCGAAGGCTGTCCGGGGTCGACGCGCTGACCGCTCTCACCTCCGATGCACGTCGGCGGTTCGAGGATGTGATGACCGCCACCGCCATGACCGGAGCCCGGTTCTCGATCCGCTTCCATCTTCACCCCGAAGTTGATGCGGCGCTGGACATGAAGGGCTCGGCCGTGTCGCTGGCCCTTCGCAGCGGCGAGATCTGGATCTTTCGCTTCACCGGAAAGGCCGACCTGGCATTGGAACGCTCGGCCTATCTTGAAAAGGGTCGGCTCAACCCGCGCCCAAGCACACAAATCGTCCTTCGCGGCGAAGCCCATGGCTTTGAGACACGGATAGGCTGGACCTTGGCGAAGGCAAAGGATACTCCGCTGGCCATCCGGGACCTGGAGGGCATCGAGCCCTGAAGTGTCCGGGGTCTCGAGCTACAGGGTTTGCCCCATGCCAAATCTCGTTCCCATCGGCCGCGCGCTGATTTCGGTCTCTGACAAGAGCGGACTTCTGGACCTTGCCCGCGCCTTGGCGGGTTATGGCGTCGAACTGATTTCGACCGGCGGTACCAGCGGAATGCTGCGCGCAGCAGGTCTGGAGGTGCGGGACGTCAGCGACGTGACCGGATTTCCCGAAATGATGGATGGCCGGGTAAAGACGCTGCACCCGAACGTCCACGGTGCCTTGCTGGCCTTGCGCGATGACGACGAGCATCTGCTTGCCATGGCCGCGCACGGGATCGAACCGATCGACCTTCTGGTGGTCAACCTCTACCCGTTCGAGGAAACGGTGGCCAAGGGTGCCGACCACGCGACCTGCATCGAGAACATCGATATCGGCGGTCCGGCCATGATCCGCGCGGCCTCGAAGAATCATCGCTTCGTGACGGTCGTGACCGACCCTGCGGATTATCCCGCCCTTCTTGACCAGATGCGCGCGCATGACGGGGCGACGACGATGGCGTTCCGGCAGAAGCTTGCCCTTAACGCCTTCTCGCGCACCGCTGCCTATGACACGGCCGTGTCCACCTGGCTTGCGGGCGAAATCAAGGAGCCGACGCCTCGCTATCGCAGCTTTGCCGGCAAGCTCGCCCAGCCACTGCGGTACGGCGAAAACCCGCATCAGACGGCGGCATTTTATGTGGACGGTACCCGCCGCCCCGGTGTCGCCACCGCTCGGCAGTGGCAGGGCAAGGAACTGTCCTACAACAATATCAACGACACTGATGCAGCCTTCGAGCTGGTGGCCGAGTTTGCCGGCGATGCGCCCGCCTGCGCCATCATCAAGCATGCCAACCCCTGTGGGGTCGCGCGCGGCGATACGCTCGCCGAAGCCTATGTCCGCGCTTATCAGTGCGATCAGACATCGGCCTTTGGCGGGATCATCGCGCTCAACCAGGTTCTGGACGGCGCGACGGCCGAGGAAATCGTGAAGATCTTCACCGAAGTCGTCATTGCCCCCGATGCCAGTGACGAAGCCAAGGCGATCTTTGCCACCAAGAAGAATCTGCGGCTTCTGACAACCGGCGCCTTGCCCGACCCGAAGGCAAAGGGATTGGCCTTCAAGCAGGTCGCGGGCGGCTTTCTGGTCCAGGACCGGGACGCGGGCCGGATTTCGGCACACGATCTGAAGGTCGTGACAAAACGCGCGCCCAACCCGGCCGAGTTGAAGGACCTTCTCTTTGCCTGGACCGTGGCCAAGCATGTGAAGTCGAACGCCATCATCTACGTCAAGGACGGGGCGACTGTCGGGATCGGTGCCGGACAGATGAGCCGGGTCGACAGCACCCGCATCGCCGCAACCAAGGCGCGCGACATGGCCGAAGTCCTTGGCCTTGCCTCGCCGCTGACGCAGGGCTCGGTCGTGGCGTCAGATGCCTTCTTCCCCTTCGCCGACGGTCTGATCACCGCAGCCGAGGCAGGTGCGACGGCAATCATCCAGCCCGGCGGATCGATGCGCGATGACGAAGTCATTGCGGCGGCGGACGAACGCGGGCTGGCCATGGTCTTCACCGGCCAGCGCCATTTCCGGCACTGATCATGCGGCGCTTCTGGATCACTGCAGCCGCAACCTTCGGTCTGGACCAGCTGACCAAGCTGGCGGTCGTCCATTGGCTTGATCTCATCAACCGGGTCGAGATCGACGTGATCCCCCCCTTCCTCAACTTCAGGATGGCCTGGAACTACGGCATAAACTTCGGCCTCCTGTCGCATGGTTCCGACCTTGCACGCTGGGGCCTCGTCGTGATGGCCATGGTGATTTCGGCCTGGGTCGTCTGGTGGATGCGACGCGAACGGGGAAACTGGAAGGCCGAGCTTGCGGGCGGCCTTCTAGTGGGAGGCGCCCTTGGCAACGTGATCGACCGAATCGCCTATGGCGCAGTGGCGGACTTCCTGAACATGTCCTGCTGCGGGATCGAGAATCCTTATGCGTTCAACGTTGCCGACATTGCGATCTTTGCAGGCGCATTGGGGCTTGTCGTCTTCGCAAAGGGTCAGGACGGTGGCGGAAAACCCACCCGCCGATCGCGCTAAACACCCGTGACGCCAGCATTGCTTTAGGCTAAGACGGGGCAAAGAAGGGTTCGGAGGCAGGGATGCAGGCAGCGAAAGGCAGGGCGTTCATCGCGATTGCGACGATGATCACGCTTGCGGCCTGCGGCGGCAAGGGCGTGCCGGAGCTGATGAACCTGCGCTCGGGCCAGGGGCCGGACGAATTTGCAATCGTTCCTCCCAAACCCCTGGAAATGCCCGAGAACCTGGCCGATCTGCCCGAACCCACCCTTGGCGGGACGAACCGTACCGACCAGAATCCAGAGGCCGATGCCGTCGTGGCCCTTGGCGGCAAACCCTCTGCAGCCGGCGGAATTCCGGCGAGTGACGGCGCGCTTTATGCGCATGCCGGTCGGTTCGGCGTGGATGGCGGGATCCGGGCGACGCTGGCCTCGGAAGACCTGGATTGGCGGCGCGACAACAACGGCCGCATCCTGGAACGGCTGTTTAACGTCAACGTCTATTACAAAGCCTATCGCAAGCAGCGTCTAGACCAGCAGGCCGAACTCGCCCGTTGGCGTGCGCTTGGCGTCAGGACGCCCTCGGCTCCGCCGCGCAAACCCAACGAAGAGTAACAAGCGCGTTTCCCGGGCTTGAAGGTCGGCAACCGACCTGCACTTATCCTTGCAGCCACATGGGGAGTAGCCGATGCCTGGAAAATATGGCCAAGGTCTTTGCCTGAGCGCCGGTCTCGTCGTTGCCCTCGCTCTGCCCGCGCTTGCCGAACCGGTGACCAGCTTCACCCTGGACAATGGCCTGAACGTGGTCGTGATCGAGGATCACCGCGCGCCGGTCGTGGTCCAGATGATCTGGTACCGCGTTGGTGCCGCAGATGAACCTCCCGGGCACTCTGGCATCGCGCATTTCCTGGAACACCTGATGTTCAAGGGCACCGAGAAAGTCGCGCCCAATGCCTTCTCGGGCATCGTCGAGGCCCAGGGTGGCGATGACAATGCCTTCACCTCCTGGGACTACACGGCCTATTTCCAGCGCATTGCCGCCGACCGGCTTGACCTGGTGATGGAGATGGAAGCCGACCGGATGCGCAACCTGCGCCTGACAGAAGAAGATGTCGCGACGGAACGCGAAGTGATCCTTGAGGAACGCAGCCAGCGCACCGACAGTGACCCCGGATCGCTGCTGATCGAACAGATGCGCGCGGCGCAGTACCAGAACCATCCTTATGGCATCCCGGTCATCGGCTGGCGCCATGAGATGGAAGAGCTTTCCCGCGAAGATGCGCTTTCCTATTACGAACGCTTCTACGCCCCGAACAATGCGACACTGGTCATCGCAGGCGACGTCACGCCGGATGAGGTCAAGGCGCTGGCCGAAAAGCATTATGGCCCGCTTGCACCCTCCGATGGGATCACGCCTCGCGAACGGCCGCAGGAACCGCCACAACTGGCGGAACGTCGGATCACGCTGGAAGACGAGCGGGTCTCCGAACCTTACATCTTCCGCACCTATCTTGCGCCCGAGCGCGACCCGGGCGACCAGAAGACCGCTGCTGCGCTGACGGTGCTGGCCGAGCTTCTGGGCGGAAACGGCCAGACCTCGGTCCTGCCGCGGGCCCTGCAGTTCGACAGCCAGACTGCTGTCTACTCCGCCGCCTTCTATGATGGCGGTTCGATCGATGACGGGACATTCGGTGTCATCGTGATGCCCTCACCCGGCGTTTCGCTGGGAGAGGCCGAGGCCGAGCTTGATCGGGTTCTGGCCGAATTTCTGGAAAACGGCCCTGACCCGGCCGCGCTGGAACGAATCCGCACCCAGATCCGTGCCGGCGAGATCTACGCGCGCGACAACGTCGAAAGCCTTGCCCATCGTTACGGCGAAGGCCTGAGCATCGGTCTGACACTTGCCGACATCGAAGCCTGGGACGATGCGCTTTCGGCGGTGACCGAGGCCGACATCATGACCGCAGCGCGTGAGGTGCTTGACCGACGGAATGCCGTCACCGGCTGGCTGACCC
>JAEULQ010000040.1 GCA_016792685.1 Tabrizicola sp.
TGCGCCCCCAGTCGGTAGGGAAGACCCCAGTTTTGCCCTGCTTGAGGCCGCCAATGTCCGACGCCCCGACCACGCCGAAAAGCTTTCAGGAAATCATCCTGCGGCTGCAGAATTACTGGGCGGCGCAGGGCTGCGCGATCCTGCAGCCCTATGACATGGAAGTCGGAGCGGGAACTTTCCATCCGGCCACCACGCTGCGCTCGCTGGGGTCAAAGCCCTGGGCTGCGGCCTATGTCCAGCCCTCGCGCCGTCCGACCGACGGGCGTTATGGCGAGAACCCGAACCGGTTGCAGCATTACTACCAGTATCAGGTCATCATCAAACCCTCGCCTTCGAACCTGCAGGAGCTGTATCTCGGCTCGCTGGCCGCCATCGGCATCGACTTGGGCCTGCACGACATCCGCTTTGTCGAAGATGACTGGGAAAGCCCGACCCTGGGCGCCTGGGGTCTGGGCTGGGAGGTCTGGTGCGACGGGATGGAAGTCAGCCAGTTCACCTATTTCCAGCAGGTCGGCGGGCATGACTGCAAGCCGGTCTCGGGCGAGCTGACCTATGGGCTGGAACGGCTGGCCATGTATGTCATGGGCATCGACCATGTGATGGAGATGCCCTTCAACGATCCGCAGACGCCGATCCCGCTGACCTATGGCGACATCTTCCGCCAGACCGAGGAAGAGTACTCGCGCCACAACTTCGATGGGGCCACGACCGAGATGCTGTTCCGGCATTTCGAGGATGCCGAGCGGGAATGCGAGCGCCTCTTGGCCTTTGATCCCGAGGACCCGAAATCCGGCAAGCGGATCATCATGGCGCATCCGGCCTATGACCAGACGATCAAGGCGAGCCACCTTTTCAACCTTCTTGACGCGCGCGGCGTTATTTCGGTCACCGAGCGCCAAGCCTATATCGGCCGGGTCCGGGCGCTGGCCAAGAAATGCGCCGACGCGTTCCGCATGACGGAAGCGGGGGCGGACCTGTGAATGTGGGGCGCATCGCGGTGGGGGTCATCGTGCTGACAGCCGCGCTTGGCGGCGCGTTTCTGTGGTACACAGCCGAGCGTGCCTTTTACGCGCCGGTGGCCTTTCAGCCAGGCGCGGAAATCCGTCTGGTGCCGCTTGTAAGCGACCAGCCCGAAGCGATCGTGGTCGAAGGCGTCGAGGGAATCGATGCGAGCAGCTCGCCGATCAAGTTCCGCGCCTGTTTTACCACGCCGCTCAGCCTTGCCATGCTGACCGAGACCTACCGGGGGTATGAAGGGGCCGAACCCCTTGTCGCGCCGTCGTCCTTCGACTGTTTTGACGCCGAAGCCATCGGTCGGGCGCTGGAGACCGGCGAGGCGCTGGCCTTCCTGTCCGAGCCCGAAATCCACCCCGGCGTCGACCGTGTCGTCGCGGTCTTTGCCGATGGCCGGGCCTTTGCCTGGCATCAGCTTAACGACAGCTACAAGGACTGAGATGTCCGAGGCCGAGGATCCTCTGAAGCGCATGAAGCGTCGCCACAAGCGAGACCTTCGGGTTGCGCGGGCCCAGGGCATGCTGCAGGGCGTCCTTGCTATGTTGAGGCCGGGGGACGTAGCCATCGACTGTGGGGCCAACCGGGGGGACATTACCGCGCTACTGGCCGCAACCGGGGCCGATGTTCACGCCTTCGAGCCCGATCCCTATAATCTGGCCAAACTGGAAGCACGATTTGCGGGGACACCGAACGTGCGGCTCTACCCGGCTGCGGTCGGCACGCGCAATGGTCAGATCCGACTGATGCGGGCCTCCAACTGGGATGCGAACCCGGACAGCGCCTCGGTCAAGAGCACAATCATCGAAGGAGTCGATGGTATCGCCGAGGACGAGGGGATCGATGTGCCTTTGGTCGATCTACCAGCCATGCTGCGCGAGTTGGCCGCGACAGGCGGGCCTGTTGCCTTTCTGAAGATGGATATCGAGGGCGCTGAGCTGGATCTGCTGGACCTCATGCTCACCGATCGGCTTTTTGACCTTGTGCGGTTGACTGTCGCTGAAACACACGAGCGCAAGTTCAAAGAGCTGAGCCAGAAGCTGCGATTTGCCCAACTCCGTGCCGCCGTGACCGAAACCTACCCGCCGACCCGCGTCAACCTCGACTGGATCTGACCCTTCAGGGAAACTGCCAAATGCCCGACCTTCTGATCGAACTCTTCTCCGAGGAAATTCCCGCCCGCATGCAGGCGCGGGCGCGGGAGGATTTGCGGAAACTGGTGACCGACGGTCTGGTCGAGGCGGGGCTGACCTATGCCTCGGCCGGGGCCTTTTCCACGCCGCGGCGGCTGGTCCTGTCGGTCGAGGGGCTGACAGCGGAAAGCCGTTCGGTGCGGGAAGAGCGGAAGGGGCCGAACACCACGGCACCGGCGGCGGCGGTGGAGGGGTTCCTGCGCTCGACAGGACTGACGCTGGAGCAGCTGGAGAAGCGGGCGGACAAGAAGGGCGAGGTTTATTTCGCGGTGCTGGAAAAGCCCGGGCGCAAGGCGGCGGAGATCGTGGCCGAAGTGCTGGAAGCCGCGATCCGCAATTTCCCCTGGCCAAAGTCGATGCGCTGGGGCTCGGGGTCGCTGCGCTGGGTGCGGCCCTTGCAGTCGATCCTGTGCCTGCTGACAGACGAGACCGGCGCCCATGTCGTGCCGCTGGTCATCGACGGGATCGCCGCGGGGAACACGACCGAGGGCCACCGCTTCATGGGGATGGGCCGGTTTACCGTCTCAGGCTTTGACGATTACGTCGTGAAGCTGAAGCGGGCCAAGGTCGTGCTGGATACGGCCGAACGTGAGGCGGCGATCTGGCAGGGCGCGCAGAACATGGCCTTTGCGGCGGGGATGGAGGTGGTCCCCGATCCGGGCCTGCTGGCCGAGGTCGCGGGGCTCGTGGAATGGCCGGTGCCGCTGATGGGGCGGATTGCGGACCAGTTCCTGACGCTGCCGCCCGAAGTCTTGCAGACCTCGATGAAGGAACATCAGAAGTTCTTCTCGGTGAAGAACCCCAAGACCGGCCGGATCGAGGGCTTCGTCACTGTCGCCAACATCGAGGCGGCGGATGGCGGCGAGGTGATCCTGAAGGGGAACCAGAAGGTGCTGGCGGCGCGGCTGTCGGACGCGAAGTTCTTCTGGGAGAACGACTTGCGGGTCGCCAAAGCGGGGATGGGCGAGTGGGCGGAGGGGCTGAAAGCGGTCACCTTCCACAACAAGCTCGGGTCGCAGGCCGAACGGATCGACCGGATCGCCGCTTTGGCCCGCGAGATCGCGCCCTTGGTCGGGGCGGATGCGGGTGACGCCGAACGCGCCGCGCGGCTGGCGAAGCTGGACCTCCGCTCGGCGATGGTTGGTGAATTCCCCGAGCTGCAGGGCGTGATGGGCCGCTACTATGCGCTGGAGGCGGGCGAGAGACCCGCCGTCGCCGATGCCGCGCGGGACCATTGGCGGCCGAAGGGGGAGAGTGACGGCGTCCCGACCGAGCCCGTTTCGGTGGCTGTGGCACTGGCCGACAAGATCGACACACTGACCGGGTTCTGGGCGATTGACGAGAAGCCGACCGGGAGCAAGGATCCGTTCGCGCTGCGGCGGGCGGCGCTGGGGGTGATCCGGTTGGTGTTGGGGAATGGGGCGCGGACTCAGCTAATGGGTGTTGTGAATGATAGAGTCCTTAGGCATCTCGGAATTCTTGAAGTTGTTAAAAAACTCAACGCACTAAGCGACGAGTTGACTGGTGCGGCTAGTGACGTATCGCAAATGTCCCAAGCAATCATGGTAACTACGACGCGGTTAGGAAGTTTGGGTAGTCTCGTAAAGGAGTTGCTGGATTCGGCAGTTGCTTCGATGAATGCCAAGAGTAAGGAGATGGATGAGGTCAAGCTTGTTCATCGTTCGACACACGATCAGATGAACGAAATGCTGCGTATCGGGGCTTCAAAGTCATCCGACCTCCTCTCCTTCTTCCACGACCGTCTCAAGGTCTATCTCAAGGACCAGGGCGTCCGGCATGATGTCATCGACTCCTGCCTCGCCATGCCGGGGAATGATGACCTGACGCTGCTCGTGAAGCGGGCCACCGCGCTTAGCGAGACCCTGAAGACCGAGGACGGCGCGAACCTGCTGCAGGGGTACAAGCGGGCGAACAACATCCTCTCCCAGGCCGAGGCCAAGGACGGCGTCGAATATTCCTACGGGGCGGATGTGAAGTTTGCCGAGACCGAGGAAGAGCGGGCTCTCTTTGCCGCCTTGGATGCGGCCGAGGCGAAGATCGGCCCGGGGATGCAGGCCGAGGATTTCGGGACCGCGATGGCGGCGATGGCTGCCCTGCGGGCCCCGATCGACGCCTTCTTCACCGCCGTCCAGGTCAACAGCGACAACCAGGTCGTGCGGCGCAACCGGCTCAACCTTCTCCACCGCATCCGGACGGTCTGTTCCGGGGTTGCCGACCTTTCGCGCATCGAAGGCTGAAACTGCCTGAAGAATCGTCATCAAGCTGACATGTCACGCTTGCGTGACGGGTCTTTCGGGGTATGCTGCAGCTGAACAAAAGGTGCTGCGGTGCAGAAACACGACCCCATCGCGGAATTCGTCCAGATCACGCCCTCGGCGCAGATCGCTGCGGCGAGCCATGGCTGGCGGGCAAAGTGTCTGCAGCGTCTGGTGCGGCTGGACTTGCCGGTGCCGAAGTCGGTGGCGTTGCCGACCTCGACCGTCCGCGCGATTGCGGCGGGGCATGGGGTGGATGCGGCCGGTATCCTGGACAATTTCGGTGACGGGCCGCTGATTTCGGTCCGGCCAAGCCCCGCGAACCCCGATTGGGGCGGGCCGGCGACGATCCTGAACATCGGCTTGAATGCCAAGCGCCATGCGCGGCTGGCCGAGACCCATGGCGAAGCGGCGGCGGATGCTTTGTACCTGCGCTTCGTGCAGGCCTATGCGATCCATGTGGCGCGGCTTGACCCTGAGGTCTTCGACGGGCTGAAGCCGGGGCCCGGGGCGCTGCGGGATGCGCTGCGGGAATACGAGGTCGAGACGGACGAGCCCTTCCCGCAGGATGCGGGGAAGCAGCTGTCGGAAGTCCTGCGCAGCATGGCGCGGGCCTGGGAGGGCACCTCGGCCCGGCTGCTGCGGCAGGCCAAGGGCGCGCCGGAGGAGGCGGCTCTGGGGCTGGTGGTCCAGGAGATGGCGCAGGGCATCGGGCAGGGAATCAGCGGATCGGGCGTGATCCAGTTTGTCGATCCTGTCACTGGCATGCCGCAGATCACCGGGAGGTATCTGGGGCAAAGCCAGGGCCGAGACGCGCTGAAGACGACCGAGGCGCTCTACCTCACGCGCGACCCGCGCGGGCCGTCGCTGGAGGATGTGGCACCTGAGATTTTCGCGACGCTGGTGGAACATGGCGCGACCTGCCGGGCGCGGCTGCGCGAGGAGATGCAGATCGAGTTCACCATCGAGGACGGCCGGCTGGCGGTTCTGGATGCGGTGAAGGTCCAGCGCTCGGCCCGGGCCAACTTGCGAATTGCGGTGGCTTTGGCCGAAGACGGGGTGATCCCGCGCGACGAGGCAGTGCTGCGGGTCGAACCCCGGGCGCTGTCGGAACTTTTGCACCACCAGGTCGATCCGCGCGGGGCCCGCGACGTGATTGCGCATGGCATTGCGGCCTCGCCCGGGGCGGCGACGGGGAAGCTCGTGTTCTCTTCAGCGGCGGCCCAGGCTAGTGCCTCGAAGGGTGAGCCCTGCATTCTGGTTCGCCGCGAGACTTCGCCCGAGGATATCAGGGGGATGCACTCCTCGGCCGCGGTCCTGACGGAACGTGGCGGCATGACCAGCCACGCGGCGGTGATCGCGCGGGGGTTGGGACTGCCTTGTGTCGTCGGGGCCTCGGACATCCGGCTGGACACGCGGGACAAGAAGCTGACCTCGGCCGATGGGCGGGTCTTCCGCGAAGGCGATGTGGTGACGCTGGACGGGTCCAAGGGCGAGGCGCTGGCCGGCGCGGCCGAGATGCTGCCCCCGGCCCTGGACGACAGTTTCCGCAGGCTTCTGGCCTGGGCGGACGAGGTGCGGGACATCGGGGTCCGGGCCAATGCCGACACGCCCGCCGACGCCGAGACGGCGCGGAAGTTCGAGGCGGAAGGCATCGGCCTGTGCCGCACGGAACACATGTTCTTCGATGAGGACCGACTGGTCGTCATGCGCGAGATGATCTTTGCCGACACGCCGGGAGACCGGGCGGCGGCCTTGGCGCGGCTTTTGCCGATGCAGCGGGCGGATTTCGTGCAGCTCTTTGAAATCATGCAGGGATTGCCGGTCTGCATCCGTCTTTTCGACCCGCCGTTGCACGAATTCCTGCCTCAGGACCGCGAGGGCCTGCGCGATCTGGCCGAGGCTTTGGACCGGCCCCTGTCGGAAGTCACCCGCCGCGCCGAGGCGCTGACGGAAGTGAACCCGATGCTGGGGATGCGGGGTGTCAGGTTGGGCGTGGTCCTGCCGGAAATCTACGACATGCAGGCCCAGGCGATCTTCGAGGCGACGCTGGAAAGCGCCCGGCGGGGGGCTCCGGTCGTGCCGGAGATCATGATCCCCCTGGTCAGCGCCCGGCGCGAGGTGGAGCTGGTCAAGACGCGGATCGATGCGCTTGCGGCCATGGTGCGGACCAAGGCCGGGGCGGCTTTCGACTACAAGCTTGGTGTCATGGTGGAAACCCCGCGTGCGGCGCTGCGGGCGGGCGAGATCGCCCAGCACGCGGCGTTTCTGTCGTTCGGGACCAACGACCTGACCCAGATGACCTACGGGCTAAGCCGCGACGATGCGGGCCGCTTCATGAACACCTATGTCCGCCTGGGGGTCTTCCCCGAGGATCCGTTCCACATCCTGGACATCGACGGGGTGGGCGAGCTTCTGCTTATTGGTGCCGAAAGAGGGCGCAAAACGCGGAATGATCTGACATTGTCGATCTGTGGTGAACATGGCGGCAACCCGGAGTCGATCGACTTTTGCCGCCGGGCCGGGTTCGACTATGTCTCCTGCTCGCCCTACCGGGTGCCGATGGCGCGTCTGGCCGCGGCGCATCTTGCCCTGATGGATCGCAAGAAAGCGTTGTAATAACAAACAATTAACCTCCAGATTGTGCCGTTGGGCTGCGATTCTCGGCGGTATTTTGCTTATGCAGCATTGATTCTTGTGTCCATTCTGCAACAGCGGTGGACCCCTGCCGCCTGATCGCCTACCTCGCCGACTGCTTGCCAAGGCGGGGAAACTTCCGCCGGGACCCAAAACGGAAGAGCAGAATGAAACGCGACCTAGCGACCTTCGCCCTGGCGATGGCCCTGGCAGCCAATACTGCCGCTGCTGATGCAAGCTGGACTTCGTCCATGTTTGCCTATTTGGCGGCCCCGGCTGTCCAGACCCCAGTGTTGAAGCGCCTGCCAGAGCCGGACCTGAGCGGACCTCTGCCGGCCATCGCGATGACCGACGGGATCACCGAGGAATGGCTGATGGCCCGTCCGGCGCCGGAAGGCGATGCCGAATGGCAGTGCCTGACCGAAGCCATCTATTTCGAAGCCCGGGGCGAAAGCCTGGAAGGGCAGATCGCCGTGGCTGAAGTCATCCTGAACCGTGTGGACAGCCCGCTTTACCCCCGCAGTGTGTGCAAGGTCGTGCGCCAGCGCGGCGGCGGAGGTTGCCAGTTTTCCTATGTCTGCGACGGGCGGGCCGACCGGATGCGCGACAAGGTCTCGGCCGACCGGGCCGGCCGGGTGGCGCGCGCGATGCTGGATGGCGCGCCCAGGGTCCTGACCGACGGGGCCACGCATTTCCATACCCGCGGCGTGCGCCCAAGCTGGGCCAAGCGCTTTCCCAAGACTGCCGCGATCGGTGCCCATCTCTTCTATCGCCATCCCGGCACCGAGGGCTGATGTCGCCCCAAGCGGGCCGGATGCCGCGTCTGCTGGCGGGCTGTGCCGCTGCCGTGCTAAGAGGTCATGGCCCGAGCGGAGGAGCCCCATCATGAGCGATATCGAGCTGGCCTTCGCCCATCCCGAGGCGCGGGCCGAGGCCTCGGCCGGGGGCAACCCGCGCGACCGGATTTCCTTGCGCGACCATGTGGTCGAGGCCGATATCGGTGCCTTCCAGAAGGAACGCGGCCACAAGCAGCGGCTGCGTTTCAATGTGGTCGTCGAAGTGCGCCCGGTCACCGAGCCGCTCGAGGATGATGTCGACCGCATCCTGTCCTACGACCGGATCACCGAGGCGATTGCCGATGAACTCGCGGCAGAGCGGCTGAACCTGCTGGAAACACTGGCCGAACGCGTGGCGGAACGCATTCTGGCGGAACCGGCGGCGATGCGCATCTTCGTCAGGATCGAAAAGCTGGATGTCGGCCCCTATGCGCTTGGGGTCGAGATCGTGCGTTCGCGGGCCGAGCGTCCGCTGCAGAAGCCGGGCAGCGAGGGGCTTGAGGCGGTCCATCCGCTGGTCGTCTTTCTTGACAATGCGGCCATCCACGACGCCGGGCTTTCCCTGCGGCTGGATCAGTTGCAGGCCGAGGGTCCGCCGCTGATCCTCACGGTCGGGCCGCCGGATCTTCCGCGTCCCGAAACCGGGCACCGGCCGACGCAGCGGCGCATCGACCTTCTGGCCATCGAGCAGAATGCCTGGGCCCTGGCCGCGCGCGACCCGCGCTGCGTTGTCGTGGCAACGCGGACCGAGATCGACTGGGCGATGCGGCGGGGACAGATGGTGGTCTGGGCGCCCTCGAAGCTGGTTCTGGACGCCGTTGACGGGCCAAAGGGCACCGATCCGGTAAGCCTCGCCCTGTGGCTGGCCGAGACGCTGTCGGCAGAGGCGCTGGTCGTTCACGGCAAGGTTGCAGCGCCGGCAGGAAGCCGCGTTCCGGTGCGAAACGGCTGACGCTTCCCTCTTGCCAAGGCGGAAGGCATCGGCCACTCCGAAGGCCATGGAATACTTTCGCCCCATCGCCATGACCGACCCTGCCCGGCCTGCCGGGGCCAAGACGCTTGTGGGCGGCTGGTGCTGGTTTGATCGGGTCGAGGTGCTGTCGCGCGCGGCCGCTCCGCGGGTCGTGCCCGCCACGGACCTGCCCGCGCCGGTGCTGGATCGACTGACGGCGCCGCGTACGGCTTTGGCAGGGCTCGCGCTTGACCGGCCGCGTGTGATGGGCATCCTGAACGTCACGCCCGACAGCTTTTCGGATGGCGGCAAGTTCCTTGCGCCCGAGGCGGCGGTGGGGCAGGCCCGACAGATGGCGGCGGCGGCCGACATCATCGACATCGGCGGCGAAAGCACCCGACCGGGAGCGGTCGAAGTGCCCGTCCCCGACGAGATCGCCCGGACAGCGCCGGTGATCATGGCCTTGCGGTCCAGTGGCCTGGCCACCCCGATTTCGATCGATACCCGGAAAGAGGCGGTCGCGGTCGCGGCACTGGAGGCGGGTGCGGATATCGTCAACGACGTCTCGGCCCTGAGTTTTGACCCTGGCCTTGGCCCTATGGTGGCAAGGACCGGGGTGCCGGTCGTCCTGATGCATGCGCAGGGCTTGCCCGCCACGATGCAGGATGATCCGCGCTATGCCGATGTCCTGCTGGACATCTACGATGCGCTGGCATCGCGGCTGGCACAGGCCGAAGCGCTGGGGATCGACCGCAGGCGGATCGTCCTTGATCCCGGGATCGGCTTTGGCAAGACGCAGGAACACAATCTGGCCCTTCTGCGCGGCCTGTCGCTTTTTCATGGTCTGGGCTGCCCGATCCTGCTTGGCACGTCGCGCAAGCGGTTCATCGGCACGATCGGCCAGGCCGAGCGGGCCGAGGCGCGGATGCCGGGCTCGATTGCAACCGCGTTGGCGGGCGTGGCGCAGGGTGCGCAGATCATCCGCGTCCATGATGTGACCGAGACGCGCCAGGCGCTGCGGCTGTGGCAATCCATGAACACCGATCACCTGGAGGGGCAGGCATGAGCCGTAAACTCTTTGGCACCGATGGGGTGCGGGGCCGGGCGAACAGCTGGCCGATGACGGCGGATCTGGCGCTGAAGCTTGGCGCGGCGGCAGGCCGGTATTTCCGGCGCGACGGGTCGGCAGCGCACCGGGTGGTGATCGGCAAGGACACACGCCTGTCGGGCTACATGCTGGAAAATGCTCTGACCGCGGGGTTCACCTCGACGGGGATGAATGTCCTCCTCCTCGGCCCGGTGCCGACGCCTGCGGTGGGATACCTGACACGCTCGATGCGGGCGGATGTGGGGGTGATGATCAGCGCGTCGCACAACCCGCACCAGGACAACGGGATCAAGTTCTTCGGGCCGGACGGGTTCAAGCTGTCAGACGCGGCCGAAGCCGAGATCGAGGCGATGGTGGAGGGGGAAGTCACCCCGGCCAAGCCCGAGAACATTGGCCGCGCCAGGCGGATTGACGACGGACGGGGGCGGTATCAGGAATTCGTCAAGACGAGCTTTCCGACCGGACTGCGACTGGACGGGCTCAAGGTCGTGATCGATTGCGCCAACGGGGCCGCTTACAAGGCAGCGCCCGAGGTGCTGTGGGAGCTTGGAGCCGAGGTGATCCCGGTGGGCGTCTCGCCGAACGGCACCAACATCAACGACCGCTGCGGATCCACCCATACCGAGACGGCGGCCGAGGCGGTTGTGGCCCATGGCGCGCATGTGGGGATATCGCTGGACGGGGATGCCGACCGGATCATGATCCTGGATGAGACCGGCCGAGTGGCGGACGGCGACCAGATCATGGCGCTACTCGCGGCCCGCTGGGCCGAGGAGGGTCGGCTGGCTGGCGGCGCGCTGGTGGCGACGGTGATGTCGAACCTCGGGCTTGAAAGGTTCCTGGCAGGGCGGGGTTTGCGGCTGGAACGCACGGCGGTCGGCGACCGCTACGTGGTTGAACGGATGCGGGAGGGCGGCTTCAACCTTGGGGGCGAGCAGTCCGGTCATATCGTGATGACCGACTATGCGACGACGGGCGACGGGCTGGTCGCCGGGCTGCAGTTCCTGGCCGAGATGGTCCGGACCGGGCGCTCGGCTTCGGAGTTGACCCGCAGTTTCGCCACGGTGCCTCAGCTTCTGAAGAACGTCCGCTTCTCGGAGGGCGCGCGGCCGCTGGAGGCGGAAGCCGTGCAAGAGGTGATCAGGGCCAGCGAGGCGCGGATCGAGGGGCTGGGCCGCATCCTGATCCGCAAATCGGGGACGGAGCCCCTGATCCGGGTCATGGCGGAATGCGAGGATGAGGCGCTTTTGGCGGCGGTGGTTGACGAGATCGTGGGCGCCGTCCAGGCCGCGGTCTGACCGGGCGGTCCAGGCGCGGACATTCTGCGCGCATATATGTTTCAATGACTTGTCAGGTCGCGTTAATGTGGACTCAACCGATGCCCTGCGGAGGGAAGGTCAGGCTTTCCGCTCTGGCGAAGGGGTTCATTGTCGGGGCATGCTGTGCCGTGAGGGGACAGCATACGAGGCTTTGATGCAAAAGATCACAGGGATGGCGGGTGCTCTGGCAGTACTCTGGAGCGGCGTGGCATTGGCCGAGGGAATGTCGGTTGGTGGTCAGGAGATCACTGTTACGGACGACGGGATGGGCAGCGCGGCCCTTCTGGTGGACGGCGCGGTGCTGCACGAGAACGGGGTGATCTATTTGGACGATACGGTGCAGACGCTGGGCGGGGTCACGGTCGTGACCGGGGTCGCAGGCCCGGGCGGCAATGCCTGCGGGGCCGCGCCATTTGTTCTGGCACTGCCAGAAGGCGCAGCCCCGACGCTTTACGGCCCGCTGGACAGCTGCCGCGAGTTCTCGATGCAGGTGCAGCCCGATGCCCTGGTCTTCTCGACCGAGCCGTTGCCCGCTGAACCCGGCGAGATCTGGGTCTGGGACCCGGTCACGGGCCTGACCGAAGCCTTGCCCGAAGAGTTTGCTGCGGACGAGGGCCGGGGCTGGGAAGACTTGCCGTCGCTAGCCGCAACGCATCCGGCCGATGCGTTGAAGCTGGCGCCGGTGCTCGCGGCGCTTCAGTCCGGACTTGGGGAGGATTATTCGGTCTTTGCCGAACGGATTTCCGACCTCGGCTCGGGCGATCTGACCGCCGAAGGCTATCTGGGCAGTGCTTGTCTGAAACTGACTTGCGACGCCGACTGGGCAGTGCTCTACCTGCACCGAGACACGAGGCAGGTCTTTGCGATCTGGCATGTCTATGGCGAGATCGAGAACCACATCTATCCGCAGGACACGACGACTTGGCCGCCGGAAGCCATGGAAATCCTGCGCACGAGTGCAATGGAATGACCCGGATCTGGTGCGCGGCAACCGTTGCAGTCTTCGCATCGGCAGCGCAGGCCGAGTTGCGCGATGAAGCGGTCGTGATCGATCCCGAACAGCTTTGGATCGAGGTCAACGAGACCTTCGAGCTGATGTGGCTGGGGCCGAACCTTTCCGAGCGGACCCAGGCGCTGTCTGGTGCGGATATCGAGATCGTGACCCTGGCGACCGATCCGGACAGCGCGGCCATTCTGGGCGTGCGCGCCCTGGTGGTCGTGACGCCGGGCACGCACAGCTGCGAAAATCTTGGCGATCCGCAGGAATACTATGTTGTGGCCCTTGATCCGGCCTTGACGACGGACGGGCCGCTGACGACCTGCGAAGAGATGACGGTCTCGATCACATCGGGAATGATCACGCTGGAAGCCGACCCGATGAGCGACGAAGGCAGCTTCTATGCCTGGGCCCCCGGCAAGGGGTTCAGCAACTGAGCGGTCAAACCTGTCGCTTTGTGGCCAGTGAGTAATCGCCGGAATAGTCCATCGCGCCGTGGTGGGTAATGCGGGCGCTGTCGTGGCACCAGATTTCCCCGCCGCAGCCAGCGATCCAGCGGCGGCAAAACGACGTGTCTTCGCCATGCATCACCTGGCCACCACGGCCCCGGACATGGCTGAAGAAGTCGTGAAAATCGGCACCGGGATAGCCGGGGCCGTTGAAGCCCGGTACGGGCAGCGCGGCGCCGGTTTCGACCATGCGCTCGGGAACCGCGCGGCGCAGCAGCATGAAGCCGGTGCCGGCCCCGGGGATCTTGCGAAACCCATTGCGAAGCTCCAGCGGCCAGGGCTCGTTTGCCTCGAAAGCCTCGGCCACGTTGTAGCGCAGGCTTTCGGCCAGCAGCTTGTCGATCGGCGCGCGTTCGGCCTCGGGCCGGGTTGCCTCACGTTCGATCAGTCCGCGCAGCACCTGCCACCGCATCTTGCGCTGCGGGTAGGCTGCGCAGGTGAAATCGGCGTCAAAGTCGAGGAGATCGAAGAACAGCTCGGGCGAATAGCTCATGTCGCTGTCCAGGAGGAGCGCATGGGTGAACTTCTTCTGCGCCAGAAAGTAGGACATCAGGTAGTTGCGCGAGATCACCAGATCCGACCATTCGTAGGTCTTCATCGCAAAGGGAATGCCCCGTCTCGGCAGGGCCTGGGTCAGGCCAAGCAGGCTGAGGACGGCCGGTGTGTGGATCTGCCCGGAGGTTGGCATCAGGATCAGGAGGGTAGCCATGGATATTCCCTTGCTGGCACAGGGGCAGGCTTGCCGACTGCCGCGCAGAGGTCAAGCCTTCGCAGGCCGCCCCCTCAGGCGGCTTCCGCCCACCAACCCCGCCGGTACCCGAGAGCGGGGCGGGCTGGCCAGTCAAGGGAAGGCTTACCAGGCCGCGAGCCGCCGAAGCATGTCCGACTTGAGGTCGTCGTTGGCAAAGCTTGCAATGATGGAGGTCCGCGCCACCTCCCTCGCCACGGCCTCATCCCAGTCGAACGCCTGGGCGACCAGGGCGTATTCGCTGGGAAGGTCCGTCCCCAGAAGCCCTGGATCGTCGGTATTGAGTGAGATCGGCACACCGGCCTTGCGCAGCCGGTCCACCGGATGGCGGTCAAGCGACGGATAGACGCCGAGCGTCAGGTTCGAGGTCGGGCAGACCCCCAGCGGGATGGCGCGGCGGGCCAGGAGATCGACGAGCGCCGGTTCCTCGATCGCCCGGACGCCATGGTCGATCCGATCGGCGCCAAGAAGCTCGATCGCGTCGCGCACGCCTTCGGGGCCGCTTGATTCTCCGGCATGGACCGTGCGTTTCAGTCCGGCGCGGCCCGCCCTTGCGAAGGCATCGGCAAACTTCGGACCCGTGCGCCCGGCAGCGGCCTCGTTGCCATCGACCGAGAGCGCCCCGACCCGAGGGTGGCGCCAATCGGTCAGAAGCTCGACAAGGTCGGTCGCTTCGGTGGCGGACTGGGTCCGGAGCAGGCTGATGCAGAGGCCGACAGGCGGCAGACCGTCGGCTTCGGCGGCCTTGAAGCCCGCATCCAGCGCCTCGATCAGCGCCTTGGGGCGGGTCTTCCATTCGTGCCAATGGGTCGGGTTGATGATCAGATCAGCGTAAAGCGTGCCGTCGCGCCCCAGTCGTTGCGCGAATTCATAGGCCAATTGGGCAATGCGGTCCGACGTATGCGCCAGGCCGCAGGCCCAGTCGAGGAACTGCAGGAAATCGGTCAGCTCCTGAAAGGCGAAAAGCCGGTCCTTGGGGCGCGGCATCGGTACGCCCGCTTCATGAGCCCAGCGGTCCAGCGTATCGGCGTCAAAGCAGCCCTCAAGGTGAACATGCACCTCTGTCTTGGGCAGGGTCCGCAATCTGTCGGTCGCAATCGGCATGTCCAGACTCTCCGTTTGGTTTGCACCAAGCCTAATGCGGGCATCGCCATCGGATTATCCCGGTCTTTCCTGAAACTCATGCAGGAAAGCGTGCCCTGCTTCGCAGCTGAGGCCTGCCCAAACCCTTACACCATCGGCACTGGAGTTGGTCAGTGTGGCGGCCATTCGTCGGTGTCGTGATCGGGATGCTGGCGGTTGGAGCGGCGGATCATCTCCATGCGCTCGGGCGTGTCGCCCACACTGTTGTCGCTGTCACCCGTGATCAGCTCGCGCAGGAGGGGAAGCTCTGCAAACCAGGGCTCGCGCGACTCGATCCCGTATTGGAACTCCGGCTTCATGTCCGAATGGCGGTCAAGCGAGCCGATTGTGACGGCGATGCGCTGGGTCGAGAGGAATTTGTAAAAAAGGGGCGTGCCACAGTCGCGGCAAAAGCCCCGCAATGCCTGATCCGAGCTGTGGAACCAGCCGGGTTCTCCGCGGGTCAGGTGAAAGCGGTCGGGGGCAACGTCACAGAAGGCGCCGAAGAAGTTGCCGAATTGCTTCTGGCACATGCGGCAGTGGCAGATGCAGGCGTTGGCGGGAGTTTCGGTCAGAGCATAGCGCACTGCGCCGCATTGGCAGCCACCGGTCCAGCTTTTAGAGATCATGGTATGCCTCACGGTAGGGATCGGCGCTGATCCTACCTCTGGTCGGCAAAATGACAAAGGGCCGGAGGATCGCTCCTCCGGCCCCCATGTCTAGCGTGCGCTACAGCGCACCGCCGATCAGTTGCGGGCCTTGTCGACCATCTTGCCCTTGGCGATCCAGGGCATCATGGCGCGGAGCTTCTCACCGACCTTTTCGATCTGGTGTTCGTCGTTGATGCGGCGGGTGGCCTTGAAGAAGGGCTGGCCGACGGCGTTTTCCTGCATGAAGTCGCGGACGAACTTGCCGGTCTGGATGTCGGTCAAAACCGCTTTCATCCGGGCCTTGGTTTCGTCGTAAGGCAGGATGCGCGGGCCGGAGACATACTCGCCATACTCGGCCGTGTTCGAGATCGAGTAGTTCATGTTGGCGATGCCACCTTCGTAGATCAGGTCCACGATCAGCTTCACTTCGTGCAGGCACTCGAAATAGGCCATTTCGGGTTCGTAGCCGGCTTCCACCAGGGTCTCGAAGCCCATGCGGATCAGCTCGACAAGGCCGCCGCAGAGCACGGCCTGTTCACCGAAGAGGTCGGTTTCGCATTCCTGGCGGAAGTTGGTCTCGATGATGCCCGAGCGGCCGCCACCGATGGCCGAGCAGTAGGCGAGGCCGATTTCCATCGCCTTACCGGTTGCGTCCTGGTGGACAGCGACGAGGCAGGGCACGCCGCCGCCCTTGGTGTATTCGCCACGCACGGTGTGGCCGGGGCCTTTCGGGGCCATCATGATGACGTCGACGCCCTTCTTCGGCTCGATCAGTCCGAAATGCACGTTCAGGCCATGGGCAAAGGCGATGGCCGAGCCTTCACGCAGGTTGTCGTGGACATATTGCTTGTAGGTCGCGGCCTGCAGCTCGTCGGGCATGGTGAACATGATCAGGTCGCACCAGGCGGCGGCCTCGGCGATGCCCATGACCTTCAGGCCTTCGCCTTCGGCCTTCTTGGCCGAGGGCGAGCCGGGCCGAAGCGCCACGACGACGTTCTTCGCACCCGAATCGCGCAGGTTCAGCGCATGGGCGTGGCCCTGCGAGCCGTAGCCGAGAATGGCGACTTTCTTGTCCTTGATCAGGTTCACATCGCAGTCGCGGTCGTAGTAAACGCGCATTTTGCGTCTCCTTTGCTGTTGATGGCGCGACAATAGGGAAATATGCGGCGTAGATCGTGCAATCTTTGACGAACGGCGGCCAGTGTGCGAAATTCCATGCGTGTGATTTGGCGGACCCGAGAAATTCATGCAGATTGACGATACCGACCGTCGTATCCTGCGGCACTGGCTTTCCGAGCCGGGGCTTGATCGTGCGGTTCTGGCGGATCGGGCCGGGGTCACCGGGGCCACGCTCTGGCGCAGGCTCGACCGACTGCGGGAAGCCGGGGTCATCCGCCAGGAGGGCGCGGTGATCGACTGGCGGGCGCTTGGCTATGCGGTCGAGGTCTCGTTGCGCTTCACGCTGGACAAGACCAACGCGCGCGCCTTTGACGAGTTCATCGCTGCGGCGCGGGATGTGCCCGAGGTGATCGGGATCGAGACCTTCCTTGGTCGCGTCGACGTGCGCCTGAACGTCATTGCGCGGGACATGGGCCATTGGACCGGCATCTACCGCGACCGCATCCTGACCCTGCCGCATATCGCCGAGGTGGAGGCGCTGATGCTCGTCTCGACCATCAAGGAAAGCGCGGGGCTGCCGCTGTGATCGATCTTGACGATACGGACCGGGCGATCCTGCAAGCTCTGGTCGACGAGGGGACGCTGTCGGCGGGCGAGCTTGGCCGCAGGCTGGGCCTGTCACAACCGGCAGCTTGGCGGCGGGTAAGGCGACTGGAAGAAGCGGGGATCCTGGCGGGTCTTCGGGTAGAAGTCGACCGTGAGAAGCTGGGCTTTGGCGTGACCGTCTTTCTGGGCGTGAAGCTGGCCACAAAGGGCCGGGTCAGTCTGGAAGACTTCGAACGCGCGGTGCAGGCTATTCCCGAGGTGCAGGTTGTCCAGCATGTGCTGGGGCTGTTCGACTATCGCCTGCGGGTCGTGGCCCGCGACATTGCCGATTTCGAGCGTGTCCTCCGACGGCGGATCATGACGCTACCGGGGGTGGGCAACGTCGAGGCCAATGTGCTTCTGACCGAAGAACGTCGCCCGGGGCCTATCGGAGCGACGGTTTCGGTCGGTTAGGTCTGAGTCTGGCCCGTTACTGTCCGGCCTGCACCTCGCTGCAGCGAAGCGGTGACGCCGTCCGGGAGAAGACATGAAGATCGCGAAGCTGGAAACCTTCGACACGCCTTTCGTCTGCTTCGTGAAAGTGACCGCGGACACTGGCGATGTGGGTTGGGGCCAGACCTCGACCTATCAGGCCGATATCACTGCCGAGATCTTTCACCGCCAGGTCGCGCCCTATGCCTTGGGCACCAATGTCGATGCGCTGGAGGATACGCTTCGCCGGATCTACGAGCGCGAGCACAAGTTTCCGGGCAGCTACCTGCGCCGGGCGCAGGCGGGTCTCGACACCGCGGTCTGGGACCTGCTGGGCCAAGTGGCGGGCAAGCCCGTGGCCTCGCTTCTGGGTGGAAGCCCGGGAAAGGTGCGGGCCTATGCCTCGTCGATGAAGCGCGACATCACGCCCGAGGATGAGGCGGCGCGGTTCGTCAAGCTGCGGGATACGCTCGGATTTGACGCCTTCAAATGGCGTGTCGGAGCCGAATGCGGGCGCGACCAGGATGAATGGCCGGGTCGCACAGAGGCGGTTATTCCTATTGTTGCCAAGGCACTCGGCGACAAAGTTGAGAAATTGGTTGATGGCAATTCCTGCTATTCGCCGAAGCGGGCCATCGAAGTTGGCCGGATGCTTGAAGGCCACGGCATCGGCCATTTCGAGGAGCCTTGCCCTTACTGGGAGGTCGACCAGACCGCTGAAGTGCGCGCTGCGCTGTCGATCGACGTGGCCGGCGGCGAGCAGGATTGCGAGTTGACCGCCTGGCAGCTGGCCATCGAGCACAAGGCCGTCGACATCCTGCAGCCGGACATCATGTACCTGGGCGGCATCTGCCGGACGCTCGATGTCTGCCGGATGGGCGAGAGGGCTGGCTTGCCGATCACACCGCATGCGGCGAACCTCGGTTTGGTGACCATGTGCACGATGCACCTGTTGCGCGCGATTCCGAATGCGGGGAAATACTTGGAGTTCTCCATCGAAGGCCTGGACTACTATCCGTGGCAGGAGGGTCTGTTCCTGAATGACCCCTACCGGATCGAAGACGGCCATGCCACAGTCACCGATGCCCCCGGCTGGGGTGTCGAGATCAACCCCGAATGGCTGGCCCGTGCCCGTCATCGCGTATCGGAAAGGACCTGAGATGCCCGGACTGCGCGCCCATATCGACCCCGAGGGGCTGGAAGAATTCTCGGTCGTCTTCACCGATCGGTCGCTGAACCACATGTCTGCGCGATTCCAACAGGTTATGCGCGATGTCTCGGGCATGCTGAAAGAGGTCTACAAGGGTTCGGCCGTGGCGCTGGTGCCCGGTGGCGGCACCTACGCGATGGAGGCGGTCGCGCGTCAGTTCGGGCGCGGAAAGGCGCTGATCGTGCGGAACGGCTGGTTCAGCTATCGCTGGACGCAGATCTTCGAGGCGGGCGGCTTTGCTGCGGAGACCCATGTCCTGACCGCCCGACAGGCCGGGAATGACGCCCGCTCGCCCTATGCGCCGCCGCCGATTGACGAGGTGGTCGCCAAGATCCGGGAAACCCGGCCCGATGCGGTTTTCGCGCCGCATGTCGAGACCTCCTCCGGCATCATCCTGCCCGATGATTATGTGACGCGGATGGCCGAGGCGGCGCATGAGGTGGGGGCGCTGATGGTGCTCGACTGCATCGCTTCGGGGTGCATTTGGGTGGATATGGCGGCGACCGGGGTCGATGTGCTGATTTCGGCGCCGCAAAAGGGCTGGTCGGCCTCGCCCTCGGCCGGAGTCGTCGTGTTGTCGCCCAAAGGCGAGGCCCGGCTGGCCGAGACCACGTCGAATTCCTTCGCGCTTGATTTGAAGAAATGGCGGGCGATCATGGAGGCCTATGAGAAGGGCGGTCACGCCTATCACGCGACGATGCCCACGGATGCGATCCTGGGCTTCCGGGATGCGATGGTCGAGACGAAGGCGATGGGGTTCGAAGCTGCCAAGTCCGCGCAATGGGCGTTGGGACGGGCAGTCCGGGCCCTGCTGGCAGAAAAGGGTGTGCCCTCGGTCGCGGCCGATGGCTTCCAGGCACCTGGGGTCGTGGTCAGCTACACCAGCGATCCTGATGTGCAGAACGGCGCCAAGTTCCGGGCGGAAGGCGTGCAGATCGCCGCGGGCGTCCCGCTACAGGTGGGCGAGGGCGCCGAGTTCCGGACGTTCCGGCTGGGGCTCTTCGGGTTGGACAAGCTTAAGGACGTCGAGGGCACGGTTGCGCGGCTGGCGCGGTCGGTTGAAGCGGTCCTCTAGATTCGAACAGGCCGGAAGGGAGCTTCCGGCCTGTGCGTTTTGCAAAGACAGGCGATCACTGCGCGTTAGAGGGGATCTACGACTGGGGGGCCGAGGACCGTGTGAACTGGGCATGCTTCGCCTCGCTGCAGAATTTCACTGGTTGCTTGCGGATACTCAGCCGGCGGCATTCACATATTTCAGAAATCTCCCGCGGGACGGCGCGGCTGCCACTTACCTGTGCACAGATGCACGGAAGCCTAGGTCTTGTCGTTGACCTGGGGCGAGTGTGTGACGCCAAGTCCAGCGCGCATCAGAAGATGACGAACGGGAGATGCCGAATAAAGCGCATCTAGCGCCTTGGCGCGGAGGTCGCGAAGCACCGGCGTCTCGGTCATCGAGGCGCGGTTCAGAAGGTCGATTCCGGTGACGCGGCCCTGTACTTCAAGGTGGCGCTGACGGTGGTAGGCCTCGGTCACCGCCTTGCTGCCCGGGTCGTCGCGGTGCTTTCCGGTCAGGTCGAGAAGGCAGCCAAGGTCGGCCAGCGACATGTTCAACCCCTGGGCCCCGATGGGTGGCACGACATGGGCGGCCTCGGCCAGAAGAACGCTGCGAGGTCCGGACAGGCGGTCGGCAATCTGGCTGATGATGGGCCAGGTGCTGCGACGGGTGACAAGTGTCAGGGGGCCGAGGATCCCGGCCGAGCGGGCGGTCATCTCGGCCTCGAAGTCGGGCACGGAAAGTGCGGCAAGGCGCGCAATCTCGGGGCCGGTTTCCATCCAGACGACTGCGGAAGCCGGGCGGCCGTCGCGATCAGGCAGGGGGACAAGCGTGAAGGGCCCGCCCTTGCGGTGGACTTCGGTCGAGACATTGCCATGCGGCAAGTCGTGCGTGACTGAAAAGGCCAGCGCCTTTTGGCCGTAGCGGATGGTTCTGGCACCGATCCCGAGCGCCTCGCGGACCGGCGAATGGCGGCCATCGGCGCCGATCACCAGGCTGGCTTCGATCCGGGTTCCGTCGGTCAGGGTCACTAGAGCCTCGGCTTCGCGGGCCAGCATCCGGGCAAACCCCACCCCTGGGCGGAAGCTTACGTTGGGCAGTTCTGCGAGCCGAGCCACCATTTCCCGGCGCAAGAGCCAGTTGGGAAGGTTCCAGCCGAACGGAGCGTCCGAGATTTCGGCGGCATCGAATTCCCGGATCAGGCGGGCCTCGGGCTCGGGTCCGCCGGCGTCGACGATCCGCATGATCTGCAAAGGGGCCGCGTAGTGTTCGAGCCTTGCCCAAAGCCCGGCGCCGACCAGGACCGGGATCGAGGGTTGCAGGAAAGCCGTCGTGCGCAGGTCAGCGGCAGCGTCCTCGGCCTCGATGACCGGCGGAGTGGGATCGACACAGATGACGCGGAACCCGTTTGCACCAAAGGCGCAGGCCGCAGTCAGCCCTGCGACACCGCCGCCGGAGATCAGGATGTCGGTCTTTTCGCGCATGCGGGGCCTCCGGTCGGCAGCATAGGGTCATGACGGGGCAGGGGCCAGTGGACAGGTTGTCCTATCCGACCTATTCCCGTCAGTCTGTCAAACGCGCGAGGAAGGACGCGAGGTCATCGGTGTGATGGTGGACATGCGGCGCAGGTTCGGGCGCGGCGGCGACATGGACGGTCTTCATTCCCATCTGGTGCGGCACGGCAAGATTGCGTGCGTCGTCCTCGAACATCGCGGCGCGTCCGGGGTCGAGGCCGTCCTGCGCAAAGACAGTCTCGAAGGCCTTGGCGTCGGGCTTGGGGTGGAAGCCCGCGTGTTCGACACCGTAGATTCCGTCAAAAAGGCCCTGCAAGCCACGGGCGGAAATGACCTTTTCCGCGTAGGGCGCGCAGGCGTTCGTATAGACGATCTTGCGGCCTGGAAGGGCTGCGATGGCGCGGGACAGGGCCGGATCGGGGGAGAGCACCGAAAAGTCGATATCATGCACTTCGGTCAGGTAGGGCGCAGGATCGACGTCGTGCTCCCGCATGAGCCCGGCCAGCGTGGTGCCGTAGGTCTGCCAGTAATAGGCGCGCAGATGGTCGGCCCGCGCCCGGTCGACGCGCAGCGCACGCATCACCCAGTCGGTCATCCGCACCTCGATCTGGTCAAAGAGACGCATCGAAGGCGGATAGAGCGTGTTGTCGAGGTCGAAGACCCAGGTCGCGACCTGTACGAAGTCCTGCTTTGGCATGTCGACGGGTTTAGTCCCTGCCTGCGCCCTTGGGAAGGGTTGATCGCGGGGTAGTGGCCGCGCTAGGGTCCGCCGCGCAAGGGAAGGGACGAACCGGTGCAGAAAGACGCCTATACGCTGATCCTCGAGGCGATCGAGGCCGGGGTCTACAAGCCGGGTGACCGGCTGGTCGAAAGCGAGCTTGCCGAACGGCTCGGGGTGTCGCGCACGCCGGTGCGCGAGGCGCTGCAGCGGCTTGAGACGCAATCGATGCTGACGCGGGATGGCCGCAGCCTGATCGTGGCCAGTCTCGATCACAACCAGCTGGCCGAGCTTTACACCGTGCGGACCGAGCTGGAGGGGCTTGCCGCGCGACTGGCCGCCAGGCATGCGACGCCGGAGGAAATCCGCGTCCTGAAAAGCATGGTGTCCGAGGATCGCGCGCTTCTGGGCGGCGATCCGCGGGCCCTCAGCCGCGCGAACAAGCGGTTTCACAAGCAGATCCATCTGGCCAGCCACAACCGGTTTCTGGTGCAGCAACTGGACCTCGTGCATCGGTCGATGGCCTTGATGGCCAATACCTCCTTTGCGGCCGAGGGCCGGGATGAGGTTGCCCTGGATGAACATGCCCGGATCGTGGCCGCGATCGAGGCAGGCGATGGCGAGGCCGCGTACCAGGCGCTCAAATCGCACATCAGCCAGGCTTTCGAGACCCGGCTTCGCGTGGATGCAGGCGAGTTGCGGACCCGTTGACCCTGGCAAAGCCGTGGCCATGCGCCACGGGTCTGTGGTTCAGCCTTTCGTCTCGGTTCCATGGTCGAAGATGCCATGCGTGGTCTTGTCCCAGTAGAACGGGCGCGTGGCGATTTCGACCAGGCCCTTGTAGGCGGCAAGCGTCGCCAACGGATAGTAGAGTTTCAGCGTCAGCACCCAGAACAGGCTGAGGTCATGGGAGGTCCGGCGCAATCCGATGGCGCCCACGACAAGATTGACCAGTTCGGCAAGGACGAAGGCCGTTGCCATGGCCCAGACCAGCGGCACGGGCAGGGCCGCGTGCAGGGCGTGGTCAAAGCCGAAGGGGATCAGAAGCAGTGACCAGAAGAGCGGCGCCAGCATGAACTGGGCGATGGTGCCGAGGAAGAGGACCTGGAACCCGAAAAAGCCGCGCGGTCCGAGCTGTTGCCACAAGAGGCGCGGGCTGCGCATGTGGACGGCCCAGGTCATGATATAGCCCTTGATCCAGCGGGAGCGCTGCTTGATCCAGGGCAGGGGACGGCAGTTCGCCTCTTCCTGGGTGATCGTGTCGATCAGTTCGGTCCGGTAGCCGTGACGGGCAAGGCGGATGCCCAGATCGGCATCTTCGGTCACGTTGTGGGCGTCCCAGCCGCCAAGCCGCTCCAGCACGTCCCGCCGCAGGAACAGCGTCGTGCCCCCCAAAGGCACCACGAGGCCAAGCCGGGCAAGGCCCGGCAGCACCAGCCGGAACCAGCCGGCATATTCGATGGTGAAGCACCGGCTGAGCCAGTTGGTGCGGGGATTGTAGTAATCGAGAACGCCTTGCAGGCAGGCGACTTCGGGGCCTGAACGCTGGAACCGCGCAACCACCTGTTTCAGCTGGCCGGGATCAGGCGCGTCTTCGGCATCATAGACGCCGATGATCGCCCCCCGCGCGTGGTCAAGCGCATGGTTCAGTGCCCTCGGCTTGGTTTTGACCTGACCCTCCGGCACGATGACGACCCGGATCCAGGGCGGCAGTTCGGACTGGGCAAGGGCACCGAGGGTCACATGATCCTCGGCCTCGACGGCGAGGATCACGTCCAGAAGTTCGGCCGGGTAGTCCAGCCGGGCCAGTCGTCGGATCAGACGGGGGGCGATGTCACCCTCGCGATAAAGCGCCACGATGATCGAGATCGTGGGCAGGATTCCTTCCGAAAGCTCGGCCTGCGCGGGCAGGGGATTGCGCAATGCCGCAACGACGGCGGCCAGTTTCAGGGCAAGGCTGAGGACCAGGCTCAGCACCGCGAAGGCCAGAATGCCTAGTCCTGTGAAAAGCGGGGCTGCGACAAGCAGGACCGCAAGACAGGCCAGCCCCAGCATTGCGGGAGGCGACTGGTGCAGGCGCGGCCAGTTCCGACAGCTCTCGGCAGCGCTGACGCGGTTTTCGGCCAGTTCGGCCAGCCGGTCGCCGCGCCGGGCATGGATCGCCGTCAGCACCGCACGGGATGAGGCAAGACCGGCCGCAACCGGGCCAAGCCGGGCTTCCAGCATGGGGCGGATATGGCGGAAATCTTCGGGCCGGGAGGTTGCGACAATGGTCACATCCCCGACCTTCTGCCAGGGCACGAGGCCGTGGCGCAGACAGTCCGCGACGCCGACCGCGTCGATCAGCCGGGGATCGGGAAGCACGCTGTCGAGATCCAGAAGCCGGATGCCCCAGTTCCGCGCATCGACCCCGAGAAGATCGCGTTCGACGACAAGTCCACGCGCGCGCAGGACATCCTGCAAGCGGCCAGCCTCGCGCCCGCGGGGCACGAGGGCGGTGATCATGGCTTCGGCAGGAACCACGCCAGCCCGCAAGAGCGATGCCCCGACCGCAAACTTCCGCGGGGCCCCTGCAGAGGGGCCGGGAAGAGCGTTGCGCTGTCGTTCGGCAAGGGCCATGCCGGTCTCCCGCAATCCGGAAGACCATCCTGCGCGCGGCCGGTTAACGGGCCGTTAACGGCGTCAGGCGGCGCGGCGGGCCTGCATTGCGGCGGCGAAACGCTCGAACAGGTAGAAGCTGTCCTGGGGCCCGGGGGATGCCTCGGGGTGGTACTGGACGGAATAGACCGGCTTGCCATCCACCGCGATGCCACAGTTGGTGCCGTCAAAGAGGCTCACATGGGTTTCGCTGACGCCCTTCGGCAGGGTATCGGCATCGACCGTGAAGCCGTGGTTCATCGAGGTGATCTCGACCTTGCCAGTGGTCAGGTCCTTGACCGGGTGGTTCGCGCCATGGTGGCCGTGGTTCATCTTCCGGGTCTTGGCGCCAAGGGCCAGGGCCAGCATCTGGTGGCCAAGGCAGATGCCGAAGAGGGGCAGGTCCTTCTGCAGGACGCCCTGGATCATCGGCACGGCATAAGCGCCGGTCGCGGCCGGGTCGCCGGGACCGTTCGACAGGAACACCCCCTCGGGGTTCAGGGCCAGCACGTCCTCCGCCGTGGCCGTGGCGGGCAGGACGGTGACCTCGCAGCCGACGGAAGCGAGGCAGCGCAGGATGTTGCGTTTCGCACCATAGTCCACCGCCACGACGCGGAAGCCAGGGCCCTGACGCATGCTGTAGCCTTCCGGCCAGGCCCACCGCATTTCATTCCACCGGTAGCTTTGCGCGCAGGTGACATCCTTTGCGAGGTCCAGGCCTTCGAGGCCACGCCAGGCCCGGGCCTTGGCGACCAGCCTCTCGATGTCGAAGCGACCCTCGGGGTCATGCGCGATCGTGACGTGCGGCGCCCCCTGCTGGCGGATGGCGCGGGTCAGGCGGCGGGTGTCGATGCCGCCGATGCCGATCCGGCCGATCCGGGTCAGCCAGTCCACAAGCCCGCCCGTCGCGCGCCAGTTGGAGGGTTCGGTCGGGTCCCACTTGACCACCATGCCGGCGGCCGAAGGGGTCGAGGTTTCGTCATCCTCGGGGGTCACGCCGACATTGCCGACATGGGGAAAGGTGAAGGTCACGACCTGTCCTGCGTAGGATGGGTCGGTCATGATCTCCTGGTAGCCGGTCATCGCCGTGTTGAAGACGAGCTCGGCCACCGCCTCGCCCGTCGCGCCGAAGCCCTTACCGTAAAAGATCGTGCCATCGGCCAGGACAAGGCAGGCGGTCGCATCGCGCGCAGCTGGCATGGGCGAGTCTCCTATGGGCAAATTGGCCGGGAACCTAAGGGCAGGGCGGCGAAGGGTCAAGCCCGGAACCGAAATGGTTTTTTAAGCGAAATCAATGATTTGCCAAAATCGGCCCCGGTTGCGGTCCGCGACGGAAGCGCGTATTGTCGCAAACCGGGGAAATGATCGGGGAAGACCACAAGATGCAACTTCGCGACCGCCTGCAGGTGGCTCTCAAGGATGCCATGAAAGCGAAGGAGGCGGACCGCCTCTCGACGTTGCGCCTGATCAATGCCGCCATCAAGGATCGCGAAATCGCCGTGCGGGGCGAGGCCGATGCCGTCGAGGTGGGCGAGCCGGAAATCCTGCAGATCATGGGCAAGATGGTGAAGCAGCGCCAGGAATCGGCCCGCGCCTATGAAGAAGGCGGGCGCCTGGAGCTGGCCGAAAAGGAACTGAAGGAAATCGGGGTCATCCAGGAGTTCCTGCCGCGTCAGATGGACGAAGCCGAGATCGCCACAGCCATTGATGCCGCAGTGGCCGAGACCGGCGCTGCATCGATCCGCGATGTGGGCAAGGTGATGGCAGCACTGAAGGGGCGGTTCACCGGCCAGATGGATTTCGGCGCCGTGGGGGCGCTGGTGAAGGCCCGGCTGAGCTAGGCGTTTCGACGCCGGACCAGCCTATCAAGCACTATCGAGGTCGTCCCAGCCGCGAGCGCAGATCGTCGGCAAGCGCGACGCGTTCTTCTTCCGACAGAAAGGCGCCAAGCTCGACAGCGCGGCCGTCGCCCTTCAGCGTCAGGTAATTCGGCACCGGTCCGCCGGTTTCGTGCAAGGTCGCCTCAACCCAGTAGGGGTTGGCTTCCCATTCCTGCCGCAAGCCTTTCGGCCCAAGACGGACAAGCTGCAGCCGGTCGGGGCCAAGATGAAGCACTTCCAGGATGTCACGGTCGCGGCCATTCTTTCTGAGCGCAAACCAGATTGCCCAGATCGCACCGAGCAGGAAGGGAAGCAGTGCCCAGAGGATCGGATTGCCAAGTAGCCCGATCAGGGGCAGGGCGATCAGAGTGGCGGTCGCGCCGATGAACCAGACAAAGCCGCGCTGGCTGAGCGAGCGGTGCGGCCAGAGCTGCAGGCGGTCCTCGCCGCCTTCGGGGGGAAGCCATTCATAGGGCATGCGCAAAGTCTAAGGCGGTCTTTGCGAAAGGAAATGCTCCTCGTAAGACTGCGTCCCCTCGTCGCGGTTGAGGGCGTTCGGTTGGGTCGCGTTGAACGGTCAAGGAACGAAGCGCTGGCCCCGCGGGCCTCAGCGGGCAAGCGCGTCCAGGAAGGCGGTAAAGGCCGTGCGATAGGCGCCCGGATCCTCGGCATAGGAGCCGAGGTGATCTGCCTTGGTCCAATGCGTCACGGTCACGCCGGTCCGCCCTTCGGCCAGTGCCTGCGATGGCGCGGCTGGTACGATCCGGTCGGCTGCACCATGGGCAATGAAAAGCGGACCCGGGAAGGACTGGAACACCTCGGCCACCTCGGCCCGTTCCAACGGCAGACCGGTCAGCCAGGGTAAAAGCAGTTCGGCCGTGCGGGCCATCGGACCGTACAGGGGGCGGCCACTTTGTTCAGCGAGATGGCCGACGACGGCACGGAAGCTGATCGCCGGGCTGTCCAGCGCGACAGCGCTGATCCGCTGTGCTAGCGGGCTTTGCATAAGGAACTGTCCGAGGACGGCCCCGCCCATGGATTCGGCCACGACCAGCACGCCGGGGCCAGTGTCCGAGGGCGCCATGTAGGCAACGGCGGCTTCAAGATCGGGCCATTCCAGCAGGCCAAAGGCATAGCGGCCTTCCGGCGACGGCGGGGCGGATGGGTCGTTGCGGTAGCTGACCAGAAGCACCGACCAGCCGGCCTCATGCAGGATCGAAAGGTGGCGATAGCCGTCCTCGCGGGCGCCCGCGATGCCATGGACATAGATCGCACGGCCCTTCTCGGTGCCCGCGGCAGGCACGAGCCAGGCTTCGGCCGGTCCCAGCTGCGTTTCGATCGAGACGGCCTGATACGGCAGCGACAGCGCCTGCAGCGGATCGCCGCGGTAGCCGAGGGCAAGCGGGTCGGTGGGCGGCTCGGCCGTGGCAAGCAGGGCCGAGATTGGGCCGGTCTTCAGAAGTCCGGCTGTCGTGTGGGCCAGAAAGTAGCCGGCGATCCCGACATAGCCCAGCAGGGCAAGGAACAGGAGCACGACGACAAAGAACACGATACGCATCGAAGCCTCCCAGGTAGCGGAAAAGGAAAGGCCCCGGGCAGCAAGTGCAACCCGGGGCCTTGGAGTCGGTCAGCCGCTTAGTGTGCGTGGCTGCGGTCCCAGTCCTCGCGCTTCGGCAGCTGCTCGAACGTGTGTTCGGGCGGCGGCGAGGGCAGGGTCCATTCCAGCGTGTCGGCGTATTCGTTCCAGTAGTTGTTCTCGGTCACGCGACGGCCCCACATCAGCGTGTAGAACACGATGCCGATGAAGAACACGAAGGACGAGAAGGCAAGGAACGCGCCGATCGAGGACCACCAGTTCCAGTAGGCAAAGGCCTCCGGGTAGTCGATGTAGCGGCGCGGCATGCCCTGGCGGCCCAGGAAGTGCTGCGGGAAGAAGGTGAGGTTCGAACCGATGAACATCATCCAGAAGTGCAGCTTGCCCGCCCATTCCGGGTACTGGCGGCCCGACATCTTGCCGATCCAGAAGTAGACCCCGGCGAAGATCCCGAAGACGGCGCCCAGCGACATCACATAGTGGAAGTGGGCCACGACATAGTAGGTGTCATGGTAGGCACGGTCCACCGGCGCCTGCGACAGGACAATCCCGGTCACGCCGCCGACGGTGAAGAGGAAGAGGAAGCCGAAGGCCCAGAGCATCGGGGTCTTGAACTCCACGGACCCGCCCCAGATCGTCGCGATCCAGGAGAAGATCTTCACCCCGGTTGGCACCGCGATGACCATGGTGGCGAGCATGAAGTAGCTCTGCTGGGTCAGCGACATCCCGGCGGTGTACATGTGGTGGGCCCAGACGACGAAGCCGAGAACGCCGATCGCCACCATCGCGTAGACCATCGGCAGGTAGCCGAAGATGGGCTTGCGGGCGAAGGTCGCGATGACCTGAGAGATGATCCCGAAGGCCGGGATGATGATGATGTAGACTTCCGGGTGGCCAAAGAACCACAGGATGTGCTGGTACAGGACCGGGTCACCGCCACCCGAGGGGGTGAAGAAGGTGGTGCCGAAGTTGCGGTCGGTCAGCAGCATGGTGATCGCGCCGGCCAGAACCGGCAGCGCCAGCAGGATCAGCCAGGCGGTTACGAAGATCGACCAGCCGAAGAGCGGCACCTTGTGCAGCGTCATGCCGGGGGCACGCATGTTGAGGAAGGTCGTGATCATGTTGATCGCGCCGAGGATCGAGGAGGCACCCGACAGGTGGACGGCGAAGATCGCCAGGTCCATCGCATAGCCGCCTTCGGCCGTGGTGGTCAGCGGCGGGTAGAGCACCCAGCCCACGCCCGCGCCCGGCCCGAGGTCACCGCCGCCGCCCGGTGCGAGCATCGAAGCCACGCCAAGCGAGGTCCCGGCGACATAAAGCCAGAACGAGAGGTTGTTCATCCGGGGGAAGGCCATGTCCGGAGCACCGATCTGCAGCGGCATGAAGTAGTTACCGAAGCCGCCGAAGAGCGCGGGAATGACGACGAAGAACATCATCAGGACGCCGTGATAGGTGATCATCACGTTCCAGAGGTGCCCGTTCGGAGTGCAGACATCCGCCGAGGCCACGAAACGCGCGCCCTCCTGGCACATGTACTGGACGCCGGGGTGCATCAGCTCCATCCGCATGTAGAGCGTGAAGATGACCGAGATCAGGCCGACGAGACCGCCGACAAAGAGATAGAGGATCCCGATATCCTTGTGGTTGGTCGACATGAACCAGCGGGTGAAAAACCCAGGTCTGTGATGCTCGTCGTGGCCGTGGATGGCTGCGTCCGCCATTGGCGTCTCCCGCTTTGGTCGTTCCCGTCAGTCCGGATTACCGGCCAAGACTGGCCAGCCCGGTTTCCTTGTGTCCCCGTCTTTAGCCAAGCCCGGTCAAGGTCGCAATGCATGACTTTGCCGCAGGGGGCAGAAATCGCGGCAGAAATGGAAAGGGCGCGACCCTGGATGGGGATCGCGCCCGGAAACCTGCCCGGAATGGGCAGTCTGAATGATGGATTACTGCGAGACGGAGGCGAGATAGGCCGCAACATCCTCGCCGCCAGCGGCCAGCTTGAAGGACATCTTGGACTTGGCCGCATCGTCACCCAGCGCGGACTTCAGATAGTCCGTCGGGTTCGCCACATAGGCGGCAAAGGTTGCCTCATCCCAGACCGCCCCGGTCGCGCCAAGGGCGGCCAGCGACTCGCCATAGGTGAAGTCGGGGTCCGCGCCCACGCCCCGTCCGATGATCCCGTAAAGGTTCGGGCCGGTGCGGCCACCCTTCTGGATCTCGGTGCCGTCGGGAGCGATGACCGAATGGCAGGCCTTGCACTTCTTGAACGCCTCCTCGCCCGCGGCCGGGTCGCCGGCAAAGGCCGGGGCCGCCATAGCAGCGGCAGTGACGGCAAGAAGGATGAACTTCGTCATGATGTCCTCTCATGTATCGGTGCGCAGTCTTGCGCTCCCACGACCGGAAGATGGGGGTGTGTGCAATTGATATGCAATAGCATCCTGCTGCTATGCGACATCTTACGTGGGGCAAACACCCTGAAACCGCCGTGAAAAGGTCGCCATGAGCGCGGCATCAAGGTCCGCCATGGTCACTGGCAAGCCAAGGTCAACCAAACTTGTCACCCCATGGTCACGGATCCCGCAGGGGATGATTCCGTCGAAATGGCTGAGGTCCGGCTCGACGTTGATCGAGATCCCGTGGAAGCTGACCCAGCGGCGGAGCTTGATGCCGATGGCGGCAATCTTGTCTTCGGCCGGTTTTCCGTCAGGGCCGATGCGGTCGGGCCGTGTCACCCAGACGCCCACGCGGCCGTCGCGGATCTCGCCCTTGACGTTGAATTCGGCCAGCGTGTCGATGACCCAGCGTTCAAGCTCGCGCACGAAGCAGCGGACATCACCGCCGCGCGCCTTCACGTCAAGCATGGTGTAGATCACCCGCTGGCCCGGCCCGTGATAGGTGTATTGGCCGCCCCGGCCCACCGGGTAGACCGGGAAACGGTCGGGTTGGACAAGATCTTCGGGCCTGGCTGACGTGCCGGCGGTGTAAAGCGGCGGGTGTTCCAGCAGCCAGATCGCCTCGCCCGCGCGGCCTTCGTTCATGGCGGCGACATGTGCCTCCATCGCGGCAAGCGTCTCGGGGTAGGGGGCGAGCCCCGGAATATGGATCCAGTCAACCATCGGTTCCCTCGGGCCGGTCGCCCATCAGATAGCGTGGGCCCTGGCCCTTTCGGGCAGCCCAGTCCTCGGGGTTATAGAGCGAACATTTGTCGAGTGACAGGCAGCCGCAGCCGATACAGCCGTCCAGCTTGTCCGAGAGCGCCTGCAATGCAGCGATCCGCTCGGCGATCCTGTTGCGAAATCCTGTGGCGATCCGCTCCCAGTCCTGCCGATCCGGTGCGCGGTCGGCGGGAAGGGTCGCGAGATGCCCGGCGATCTCGGCCAGGGGAAAGCCCAGCCGCTGGGCGATCAGCGCAAAGGAAAGTCGCCGCAAGTCCGACCTCCCATAGCGCCGATGGCCCCCCTGATTGCGCAGGGGGCGCACGATTCCATGCGTTTCGTAAAAGCGGATGGCCGAGACGGCGAGACCCGAACGGTTTGCCAGTTCCCCGATCGTGAGACCCTGATGCATGCAGATTTTCCTTGATCTCAAGTTAACTTGAGAAATTACACGACGAGTCGCCAGAAGCAAGCGCGGCCGTCCTGGCCCGCAGAATCTTGAGATGGAGATTTCGATGGCACGACTTGAGCATGTGAATGTCACGGTCTCGGACCCCGATGCAGCAGCGGCGGTTCTGTGTTCGCTCTTCGATTGGAAGGTTCGCTGGGCCGGTCCTGGCATGACCACCGGCAGGACAGTGCATGTCGGCGACGATTCGTCCTATGTCGCCCTGTTCAGCTATGGAGGACCCGAAGCGATGCAGCAGCAGAGTCATCGGACGCGCGGTGGGCTGAACCATATCGCGGTGGTGGTCGATGACCTTGAGGCAACTGAAGCCCGGGTCAAGCGCGCCGGATTTGTGCCGGAAAACCACGCGGATTACGAGCCGGGGCGGCGGTTCTACTTTGTCGAGGGCAACGGAATCGAGATCGAAGTGGTGTCCTACGCCTGAGGCAGGGGCCCAAGCGGCACGACCACGAGGCCGAAGCACCGCAAGCGCGAAAAAGCCCCTTTTCTTCGCCAGAGACTGTCGCTAGATAGCGGGCGTCCGAAACTGGACCACATGCGGATGTGGCGGAATTGGTAGACGCGCAGCGTTGAGGTCGCTGTTCCTTAACCGGAGTGAAAGTTCGAGTCTTTTCATCCGCACCATGGTCCTGCCGGACAAAGCAAAGGGCGCGAGGGCGAAAGCCTTCGCGCCCTTCGCCTTTCTGACGGTTGTTTGGAGCCGCTTCTGTCGGAAACCTTCCTGTTCTTCACCTCAACGCAGTCGAATTAACCGGCAAAGGGCCCGAAAACTGCCCGCTTTTCCCGCCAGAGCCACCTGGTGCCATTGTTGGAGGCGGACTGGTCCTAGTTGGGGGAAATTGTGCGTTGCATTGCAGGCCCGGTTTCGCTTTAGTCGGTGCAAGTGAGAAGGCGCACAGCGCCCGAGCCATCAGGGAGACACGGGTGACGGTTGAGCCCCGCAACGACGCTTTCGTCGCGTTTGAGCACGTCCAGAAGAGCTATGACGGCGTAAGCCTGGTCGTAAAGGATTTGAACCTTTCCATTGCGAAAGGCGAGTTCCTGACCATGCTCGGACCCTCGGGATCGGGCAAGACCACATGCCTGATGATGCTCGCGGGCTTCGAAACCGCCACCCATGGCGAGATCAAGCTGGATGGCGTGAACATCAACCAGGTCCCGCCGCACAAGCGTGGGATCGGGATGGTGTTCCAGAACTACGCGCTTTTCCCGCATATGACCGTGGGCGAAAACCTGGCCTTCCCGCTGGAAGTGCGCGGCATGGGCAAGGATGAGCGCGAATCGAAGATCAAGCGTGCGCTGGACATGGTGCAGATGGGCGCCTTCGCGAACCGCCGGCCGGCGCAGCTTTCAGGCGGACAACAGCAGCGGATCGCCTTGGCACGTGCGCTAGTCTTTGACCCAAAGCTCGTGCTGATGGACGAGCCTCTGGGTGCCTTGGACAAGCAGTTGCGCGAACACATGCAGTTCGAGATCAAGCACCTGCATGAATCCCTGGGGATCACCGTCGTCTATGTCACCCATGATCAGGGCGAGGCCCTGACCATGTCCGACCGGATCGCCGTCTTCAACGATGGCCGCATCCAGCAGCTCGCCCCGCCCTCGGACCTCTACGAACGCCCCGAAAACAGCTTCGTCGCCCAGTTCATCGGCGAGAACAACAAGCTGCCCGGCGTGATCGAGGAGCTGACCGGCGACAAGGCCCTTGTGCGGCTGACGACCGGAGAACTGATCGACGCGACGGCCGTCAATGCCCGCGAGAAGGGTGGCAAGACGCTGGTGTCGATCCGCCCCGAACGGGTGGAGTTCAAGCCCGAGATGATGCCCGCCGGCGCCCATACGATCGACGCCGAGGTGATCGAGGTGATCTACATGGGCGACATCCTGCGGGCCGTCCTCAAGGTCGCCGGAACCGATGATTTCGTGATGAAGATGCGCAACACGCTGTGGCAGACCAAGCTTGCCCCCGGCCAGAAGATCAAGGTGGGCTGGCATCCCCAGGATGCCCGCGCGCTCGACCCCTGATGCCGTGCGGGGGGCAGGCGTCCCCCGGTCGGAAAAGAGCAATGAGACTAAAGTTCAACCTAGGGAGCTTGCGAATGAAGAAGACCCTCATCCTCACGACCGCCTTGGTCGGCTTTGGCTTTGCCGCCAACGCTGACGTGACGGTCATGTCCTGGGGCGGTGCCTATGGCGCGGCCCAGACCGAAGGCCATGTGAAGCCGTGGATGGCCGCAACTGGCAACGCCGCTATCATGGTCGACAGCGACAACCCGGCCCCGGCGATCAAGGCCATGGTCGAAGCCGGCAACGTCACCGTTGACGTCGCTTCGGTCGAATATGCCGACGCGATCCGTCTGTGCGACGAAGGCCTGCTGGAGCCGATCGACGCGGCCTCGCTGCCCGCGGGCGCTGACGGCACCCCGGCGGCCGACGACTTCTTCCCCGGGGCGGTGACGGAATGTGCCGTCTCGACCGACATCTGGTCGAACGTCTTCGCCTATGACACCACTAAGTTCCCGGAAGGCCCGACGACCGCCGCCGACTTCTTCGACCTGGAAAAGTTTCCCGGCAAGCGCGGCCTGAAGAAGGGTGCCAAGGCGGTTCTGGAATTCGCTCTGCTGGGCGATGGCGTCCCGGCGGCCGAGGTCTACGACGTGCTGAACACCCCCGAGGGCGTTGACCGCGCCTTTGCCAAGCTCGACACCATCAAGTCGGAAGTCGTCTGGTGGGAAGCCGGCGCTCAGGCTCCGCAGCTCTTGGCCGATGGCGAAGTCGCGATGACCACTGCCTACAACGGCCGGATCTTCGCCGCTGCAGTGGGCGAAGGCAAACCCTTCCAGATCGTCTGGGACGGCCAGATCTACGAGAACGAAAGCTATGTCGTTCCGAAGGGCGCGCCGAACAAGGACCTGGCGATGGACTTCATCAAGTATGCCACATCGACCGAAGGTCTGCGCGCGCAGGCCGCGCATATCTCCTATGGTCCGCCGCGCAAGTCGGCCAACCTCGAGCCGATCATCTACGCTGGCGACGGCAAGACCGAGATGGGTCCGCACCTGCCGACCAACCCGGCCAACCTGACCAACGCGCTTCTCACCTCGTCCGACTTCTGGGTCGACCATGACGCGGAACTGAACGAGCGCTTCCAGGCCTGGCTGTCGCAGTAATCGACTTACCCGGGCGCGGGGGACACCTCGCGCCCGATTTCTTCTGACGAGGCAGGAATGGCCGAGGCGACAACCGAACTTCTGACAACTGCCGATGGACGCCCGCTGAAAGCCGCGTTGGCCGCCGCCCAGTCGCGGGCCAAGCGCCGTGCCTTCTTTCTCGTCCTGCCGCTTCTGCTCTTCGTCCTGCTGACCTTCCTTGTCCCGATCGGCTACATGCTGAAACGGTCTTTCGAACATGACGGCTTCGCCTCGACCGCGCCTGCGCTGGTCGCCTGGTTTGAGGCCAACCCCGATTTTGACCCCGCGAACCCGCCGGAAGAAGCCTATGCCGCACTGGTTCAGGATCTGGCCCGGATGCAGGTGGAAAAGACCACCGGTCTTTCGGGCACGCGGATCAATTACTCGGTCCCCGGCACGATCAGCCTTTTCAAGAAGGGCGCCCGCGAGGCCAAGGACCTGACCCCGCCCTTCAAGGAATCGCTGGTGGCGCTGGATGCCGACTGGGGCAGACCGGCCCTGTGGCGCGGGATGCAATCGGCGAGCCACGTCTACACGGCCGAATTCTACCGGGTCGCGTCCGACATGAAGCTGAACGATGATGGCTGGGCCCGGGGCGAGGACAACGAGCGGATCTACCTCTATCTCTTCTTCAAGACCTTCTTGATCTCGGGCCTGATCACGGTGATCTGCCTCTTGCTGGCGTTCCCGGTTTCGCACCTCCTGGCAACCCTGCCGATGGCCAAGGCGTCGCTTCTGATGATCCTGGTCCTCTTGCCGTTCTGGACTTCGCTTCTGGTGCGAACGACCGCGTGGATCGCACTTCTGCAAGAGCAGGGGATCGTCAACGACATCCTGGTGGGCATGGGGCTGATCGACGACGAGGGTCGCCTGACGATGATGTACAACATGACCGGCACCATCGTCGCGATGACGCATGTGCTGTTGCCGTTCATGATCCTGCCGCTCTACTCGGTCATGCGGGTCATCCCGCCGTCCTATGCCCGTGCCGCCCGATCGCTCGGGGCAACCAGCTGGACGACGTTCCGCAGGGTTTACCTGCCGCAGACCTTGCCCGGAATCGCAGCCGGCTCGCTCCTCGTCTTCATCCTGGCCGTCGGCTACTACATCACACCGGCGCTGGTTGGTGGTGCGGACGGGCAGTTGATCTCGAACCTGATCAGCTTCCACATGACCAAGTCGAACTGGTCACTGGCCGCCGCGATTGCCGCCATGCTTCTGGCCGCGATCCTGGTGCTTTACTGGCTTTACGACCGGCTGATCGGCATCGACCGGCTGAAGCTCGGGTAAGGAGAACATCATGGCCCTTCCCACCTATGCCTCTCCGCTGGAACGCGCCTGGTACTACACCTACATCGTGATCTGCGTGCTGGTGTTCCTGTTCCTGATCGCGCC
>JAEULQ010000050.1 GCA_016792685.1 Tabrizicola sp.
AAGCGCGATCAGGATGTCCTCATGGAAATCCTGCGGCTCGACCATCTCGATGTCATCGTTCCGCATTCGAAGATCCTGGAGCAGATGGGCTTTCACGGCCCACTTGGACCGGCTGCCGCGGCCAACGCCCGCGCACCCGGCGGCCGGCTGATCGCCGATGCGATCAGCCGCCAGCTTGAGGTGGCGCGGCGGATCCTCGCCGGTGTCGATGAGGTGGTTCTCGATTGAGCCGCTTCCGCATGCCACCCCGTATTGCCCCTTCGCCTGCAGCTGAAGAACCCGGGCAGCAAAACGCCGTATCGCGCTTGCGTTCCTCCCGCGAAGCGCAATCACGCCTACTGGCCGAGCGCCGGGGCGAGACAGCAGGAGGTGGCGAAGAAATCGACCGCTCCATTCCATCTTCGGCCCTTGTCCAGGCGGAGAGGTCAGAAATTCCCGGAAAGAGGGAAGGGGAGGTCGGTCGGTCGGTTTCAGCAAGGGCGACGGTCGCGTCTGTGGGCGAAGCCAAGAAGGTGAAGCTGGTTCTGCTTTATCGCCTGCCACTGACTCTTGAGCCAGACCTGGCCGGCATTGCCGCGCGGGATGGGGTCTCGATGGACTACGTTCTGGGCGCCCTTGCCCGAGAGGGCCGCGTACGGCTGAGAAACTTGGCAGGAGCGGAAGATGTCAGGCATCTGACGGAAGAGGCCAAAGGCTTCGAGCGTTTGACGGAGGGCGTCAAAGTCATTGGCAATCCAATGACGGTGTATGTTCGCCCCGAAGCACTCGATGCCATGCATCGGGCAGCGGGAGACCCTTGGTGTTCGCTGCCGCGCGCGACGGTTGTTGGCGGCTACTTCACGGCCATCGTGGCGCGCCTGATCAAGGCGCGCCGGGCCGGGTAGACCTTGACGATGCAGAGCAGGAATTGGATGCGCCCGGGGTCACCCGCAGGCGAGATCGGGCAGCGGTTCCGTTTCGAAGCTCAAGCTGTCGTCGCTCGACACCACCGCGAACTCGCCGCCCTTGCGCAGAATCTCCACCATCTTGGTCCATTCCGCAGCATCGGCCTTTGCCTGCGCGGCGGTTCCGTTCGCGACGGGCAAGCGAGCCTGCTCACCGGTCTTGGCCAAGAACACAATGGTCGTCGGGGCCTTGTCCTTGGGGAGCGACACGAGCACCGCGCCATTCGGCGTCGGCCCGAAGACGCGATCAGGATCGCAGACGATCCGGACGGAGCCCTGGCCCTGCGCGAGACTCAGAACCGGCAGGCCGCGTTCCGTCGTGTTTGTCCAACTGTCGAGTGCCAGGGCCGGACCAGAAACAGACATCAGCGCCAGAGCGCAAAGAGCGGGAGACAGAACGTGCATCGACAGGGAACCCTTCCGAACGAAGCGCGGCGACATCATATCACCACTATCAGCAACGTTAGATATGTTTTGGCGGCCACCCTGTCCACCTCGGCTAAACGAGTTTTCTGCCGGAGGCGCGAGCATGCGCGATGAGAACTTTGACATCCTGGAAGTACGGGTCTGGCTCAAAGAGGAAGATGGGCAGGTGCTGATCGGCGAGCGATTCCGCAGGCAGGACGGTCGTATCTCGGTGACATGGCATGTTGATCCGAAATCCATCCTCGGGGTGGTGTGGGTCGAGGACGTCAAAGACACCCGAAGCGATGTATCAGCATCCTGAATCGGTGCGGGCCATTCGATTCAGATTTCTGATTGGACAGGGCAGGGCCGCGGGCACATCCTGATGCAAGGAGGCTCCCATGTCCTGCCAACTGCTTCACCGTGTCGATCCCGATCTGAACATGGCCCGGTTCTACCGGGTCGAAGTGCTGCCCGATCTCTTCGGCGAAATCGTCGTCGAACGCCGTTGGGGCCGGATCGGGGGCAGGGGGCAGAGTCACTCTGCGTCTTACCGGTCAACCTCTTTGGCAGAAGCGGCGGCCTCCCGGTTGATCGTTGCCAAGGAGCGGCGGGGGTACCGGGTCGCTGCCGGAGTGCAAAGGGAGCCAAGGCCATCGTCTTGATAATAGTTATCAAGCGTGCCATAATCAAGGTCCAGCCAGACGGAGACCGCCATGATCAGCGCAGACCTTGGACCCCAGCTCGAAACCTTTGTCACCTCGCTGGTGGAAACGGGACGTTACAACTCCAAGAGCGAAGTGTTGCGCGAAGGTATCCGCCTGATCCAGGAACGCGAGGCGCGCTTAACAGTGCTGGATCAATCGATCGCGCGAGGCCTTGCCGACGCTGAGGCGGGTCGCGTCAGATCGGCCTCCGAGGTCCTTTCGCGCCTTGAGGCCAAGTATCAGGCTGTCGGTCGCGCCTCGGAATGATCGTCGAACTCACCGCCGCCGCCGAAGCGGACTTGGAAGGGATCAGCGATTACATTGCGCGCGACAACCCGACGCGGGCGCTGAGTTTCGTTCGAGAACTGGCGCGCTCGTGCCTTGACCTTGCCGACATGCCGGAAGCCTGGCCCGTGGTGCCACGCTATGAGCACCATGGCATTCGACGCCGCGTGCATGGGCGATACCTGATCTTCTATCGGATCTCAGGGGAGAAGATCACTGTCCTGCATATCCTGAACGGAGCTATGGACATCGAAGGGCACTTGTTTCCCAACGGTTAGGCGACTGACCGGTGTTTCAATGGAAAGCCTGTCAGCCGCTGGGGCCAATTGCATGGACACAACCTGATTGTGCCCATGCTGGTTTGTCAGTTCAGAGCCGCCGGCTCTTCGCCATCATGGCTCAGGCTCATCCAGGCGACGATCATGATAATCGCGGTCAGGAACAAAGCACTCGTGATGATCGTCCCAAGCCCCATGCCGCCATATTGCGTGGGCTGCGACAGCAGATCGCCAAACGACGCACCAAGTGGGCGGGTGAAGATATAGGCCAGCCAGAAACCGAGGATCGGATCAAGGCCAAGGAAGAAATATCCGACCGCCAGGGATGCGATGATCAGACCGAACAGGATGCCAGTCGAAAGATAACCCAGCCCGAACTGCTCGGCCACCAGATCGCCCGCAGCGGTGCCAAGGGCGAAGGTGAACAGGATCGCCAGCCAGTACCACGCCTCTCGCCGCGTGGTGAAGACGGAATGGATCGACAGGGTTCCCTCGGTGCGAAACCACAGCAGGAAGGTGGCGGCCAAGGCCAAAGTGAATACGATTGTCGTGGTGATCAGCGACACGCCGAAATTGTCGACCAGGTTGTCGGTGACCAGCGTGCCGACGATGCTGATCAGGACCACGGCCAGCCAATAGCTCCA
>JAEULQ010000131.1 GCA_016792685.1 Tabrizicola sp.
CTTGTCAGGCAGCTGCAGGGTGGGGCTTACGCCGATCTTCTTGTGGCGGGGGTCGAGGCGCGGCAGCTTCTGGCCAAGCTTGATGCAATCGCCATGGCGGCCCCTCGCACCACAAGGTTGGCGGGGTCGGTTGCCGAGGGACATATGACCTGGGTCACCCGCACGGCGCTGTGGGGTTTTCCGGATTATACGACCGCGCAAGTGACAACGGGCGGACTGGCAGTCTACGCCCGGCTGCGCTTTGGGTCGGGCGATCAGGGCGTCAACGCGGCGCGGCTGCGGGATTGGTTGGGGCAACTCTAGCGCCCCCTTGACCATGGGGGCCGAAGAGGCCAAACCCCGGCCATGGTTCCGTTGGAAAAACTTGCCCAGATCACCGAGCGGTTCGAGTTTCTCGAAGCGCAGTTGAACACCGGCGCGGCCCCGGCCGTGATCGCCCGGATCAGCAAGGAATACACGGACTTGAAGCCCGTGGTTGATGAAATCCGGGCCTATACCCAGGCGCTGGACGATCTGGCCGAAGCCGAGGCCATGCTGGCCGATCCCGAGATGAAGGCCTTGGCCGAGGAAGAGATGCCGCGGCTGAAGGCACGCATCCCCGAGATGGAGCAGGCCTTGCGGCTGGCGCTTCTGCCCAAGGACGCGGCGGATGCGCGGCCGGCGATCATCGAGATCCGGCCGGGGACCGGGGGCGATGAAGCGGCGCTTTTCGCCGCCGACCTGGCCCGCATGTACCAGCGCCATGCGGAAAAGATGGGCTGGCGTTGGGAAGTGCTTGAGGAACAGGCCTCGGACCTTGGGGGCCTCAAGGAACTGGTGGCGCTGGTGTCGGGTGAGGGGGTCTTTGCCCGGTTGAAATACGAATCCGGCGTGCATCGGGTGCAGCGGGTGCCTGAAACCGAGGCGCAGGGACGCATTCACACCTCGGCCGCGACCGTGGCCGTTTTGCCCGAGGCAGAAGAGGTGGATATCGACATTCCCGCGTCAGACATCCGGATCGACACGATGCGGTCCTCGGGCGCGGGTGGGCAGCATGTGAACACCACGGATTCGGCCGTTCGGATCACACATATTCCGTCGGGGATCGTGGTGACGTCGTCGGAGAAGTCGCAGCACAGGAACCGCGAGATCGCGATGCAGGTGCTGCGGTCGCGGCTATACGAGGCGGAGCGGGAGCGGCTGCATAGCGCACGCGCGGCGGACCGGAAAAGCCAGGTCGGGTCGGGGGATCGGTCGGAGCGAATCCGGACCTACAACTTCCCGCAGGGCCGGATGACCGACCACCGGATCAACCTGACGCTTTACGCCTTGCCGCAGATCATGGCCGGCGAACTGACCGAGGTGATCGACGCCCTTGTGTCCCATGATCAGGCGGAACGGCTGGCGGAGATGGAAGGGTGAGGGCCTCGGATGCCCTGCGACTTGCCATTCCGCGCTTGCAGGCGGCGGAGATCGAGGATGCCGCCCGTGATGCGCGGGTGCTTTTGGCCCATGCGCTGGGCATCGCGCATGACCGGCTGACGCTGAAGCTTCCAGACGAGATGACGGAGCCGCAGGCGCAGTCCTTCGAGCAGGCGCTGGCGGCCCGGATGGCGCGACAGCCGGTGGCCCAGATCATCGGGCGGCGGCTGTTCTGGGGTCTGTCCTTCCGGGTGACCCGCGATACGCTGGACCCAAGGCCCGATACCGAAGTGCTGGTGGCGGAAGCGCTGTCGCAGCCTTTCCTGAAAATGCTCGACCTCGGGACCGGGACCGGCTGCATCCTGCTGTCCTGCCTCAAGGGCATGCCGATGGCGCGGGGGTTGGGCACCGACATCTCTGAAGCTGCGCTGCAGGTCGCGATGGGCAATACGCGCGACCTTGGGCTTGAAGCGCGGGCGCGGTTCCGCAAGTCTGACTGGTTTGCGGGGGTCACCGGGGCCTTTGACCTGATTGTGTCGAACCCGCCCTATATCGCGGCTGACGAGATGCCCGGCCTCGCGCCCGAGGTCCGGGACTGGGAGCCGCATCTGGCGCTAAGCCCCGGCGGCGACGGGCTGGACGCCTATCGGGCAATCGCGCGGGGCGCCGGGGCGCGCCTGATGCCGGGCGGTCGGCTTCTGGTCGAGATCGGTCCGACGCAAGGAGCAGCGGTCAGCTCGATCCTTTCTGCGGCCGGGCTGGGCGAGATCCGCATCCTGCCCGACCTTGATGGGCGCGACCGGGTGGTCGTGGCCGTGAAACCGGGACCCGAGGACAGTTGCGGCTGCGCCTGATGCGTGTGCTAAAACAATCTGTCCGCGCAATTTGCGCTTGTCACGCCGTCCAGCCTGTGATTATTGACCCTTGCACGGATCGGGATTGCACCCGTCCTTGCACCATGCCAGACCTCGCGTGTTCCTGAAGTGCTGCCCGGTAGGGGCGGCGGCAGCGGGTCAAAGCCATCATAAGGTCAAGATGCGCTCTTCCAAGAAACGCTCGCGTTCCAACCAGAACCGCCCGCGCACCCTCGGCAATATCGTCAACCGCGTCTTTGACAGCTCGGGTCCCGAGGGCAAAGTGCGCGGCACGCCGCAGCAGATCATCGAAAAATACCAGATGCTGGCGCGCGACGCCCAGCTGTCGAATGACCGCGTGGCGGCCGAGAACTTCCTGCAGCATGCCGAGCATTATACCCGCATGCTTGCCGAGGCGATGAAGGAAATGGCCGCCGAGCAGGAAGCACGGCAGCAGCAGTATCAGCAGAGCGGCCAGAATCCGGGTCAGAACGGCGGCCAGAACGGCGCTCAGAACGGGGGCCAGAACGGCGGTCAGCAGGGCCAGCCGCGTGGCGAACGCCAGGGCGAAGGACGCGACCGTTGGGAACGTGGCGACCGTCCGGACCGCGGGGATCGCCCGGACCGTGGCGAGCGGCCGGAGCGCGGCGAACGGCGTGACCAGGGTCGGGATTATCGCGAAGGGCGTGATCCGGGCTCGGAAGACCAGCCGACGGCGACCGATGTGATCGACCTTGATGCGGGTGACGATACCGGGCTGATCCTGACGCCGGAATCGGTCGCGCGGGAGCGGATCGAACCGGAAGCCGCGGCACCGGAGACCGAGGGCGAGGCTGCCCCCGCCCGCGAAGACCGCGGCCCGCGCCGCCCGCGTGGCCCGCGCAAGCCGAAGGGTGAAGGCAAGCCCGACGGCGAACCGCCAAAGGAAGCTGCCGAGTAGTCAGCCGATCAAGCCCGGCACAAGTGACCAAAGACCGCCTGACTGGCGGTCTTTTCTTTTTTGTCAGGGTGTTGGCGGGCGAGGTTGAAGTGCCACGAACGCCGAGATCTGCGCCAGGCCGTTTTCGATGGCGCTGCTGTCCCTGCGGCGCATCCAGTCAAGCCAAAGCCCGTCCAGCGTAGCCATGATCATGTCGGTTACCGGCTGGACCTTCGGGGCATCCACCAGCGGTGCGAGCAGGTCTTCAAGGCGTGAGCGGTAGTGCGTGTAAAGCTCGCGTTCCGTCTTTGCCACGGCCGGATGTGCCGAAGCCGCCGACCAGAGGTCGATTCGCGTCCGGATATGGGCCGGGGTGAGGAAGTCTTCGGAAAAGCCTGCGCGGAGAAAGGCGGACAGGCGTGCTTCGGGGGAAGCGGCGGTCGTGGTCGCATCCGATGCCTGTCGCAGGCGGGCAGCGAGCAGGCGATAGGCCTCGGACAGGACCTCGTCCATGCCGGAGAAGTTGTAGGTGATGTGGCCGAGCGCCAGTCCCGCCTCGGCCGCGACCTTGCGCGCGGTCAGTCCAACATGCCCTTCGCGTCCAAGAACCCGCAGCGCCGCTTCGGCAATCTCGCTGCGGCGGTCGGTCTGGGTCTGGCTGCGGGGCGAGGGACTGCTCATCGGATCTGCATAGAGCTTTCTAGGGCTGCTTGACAGGCTACTGCGTTTTGTACAAACGTACAAGGACGCAGAGGGAGACCGCCATGGACGTTTCGCATTTCCTGAATTCGCATCTTCTGGACGTGTCGGTGGGCGGCAAGAAGCTCTGGGCCGACATGCTGGAGCAGGCCGTCCACGCGGAAGCCATCGGTTTTCGCGGTGTCTCGGTCCCCGAGCATCATCTCCTCAACATCCTTCTGGTCCCTTCGCCCCTGCAATTCGCAGTGGCCATCGCGGCGCGGACCCAGCGGATCGAGATAGCGAGCGCGGTCTGCCAGCTGCCGATCCGCGACATGCGGATCTTTGCGGGCGAAGTGGTTCAGGCGCAGGCCCTGTGTGGCGGTCGGCTGGTCCTTGGTGTTGGCAAGGGGGCCTTCGGGTTCGAGACCGGCCGGATCGGCGTGCCGATGGAGGAGACGAAGCCCCGTTTCGAGGAAAGCCTTGCGGTGCTGGAGGCTCTGCTCACCCGGGAAGAGGTGAGCTGGGCCGGGCAATGGTACAAGTTTGACGCGCTGACGGTCATGCCGCGGCCCGAGGATCCTATTCCGATCGCGCTTGCGATCATGGCGCCGCCGGGGATCGAGGCGGCAGCGGCACAGGGTTATCACGTCCAGACCACGCCGCTGTCGGCCAGCCATGGCGTGCTTGAAGGGCAGGTCGCTGCCTTCCACCGCGGTGCGGCCATGTCGGGCAAGATGGGGCAACGGCTGTCGCTGCAGCGCGGGCTCTTCGTCAGCGACCGGCCTGCCGAGATTGAAGAAATGGTCACAAAGGCTTATAAATATTACGAAAGCTTCGACAACGTATTTGGTGGACCGGGGATCGTAGACCGTGGGGTCATCCGGCCCTTGCCACGGTCGCAGAGTGTCGAGGAGTTTCGCCGCAACGTCCTGATCTGCGGTCAGGACGAGATGATCGACCGCCTGTCAGCCTATGCGGAACTGGGGATCGACGAGGTCATAGCCTCGTCGAATTTCGGCCAGGCGCAGGGGGCGGTGCTGGAGATGATGAGTCGGCTGGCGGTAGACGTCATGCCGAAGGTTGCAAAGACGGCCCGGCAGGCCGCTTAAGGGAGGAACAATGCCAATCATCCGGATCGAGATGTTCGAAGGCCGCACGGTCGATCAGAAGCGCGCTTGCGCCGAGGCCGTGACCAAGGCCTGGTGCGATACCTGCGGGGGCACGCCGCAAATGGTGACGGTGGTCTTCACCGATCTTGCCAAGCACGACTGGGCCACGGCCGGGCGTCTGGCGAGCGACCCCAAGGTCTAGGCCATGGACTGTGCCTATACGATCGAAGGGCAGGGCGATCCGCTGTTCCTGATCCACGGGATCGGTGCGCGGCGGGCGACCTTTGCCAGGCTGGTGCCCTTGCTGAAGGACCGCTTCACCTGCATCTGCTATGACCTGCGCGGACATGGCGAAAGCCCGGTGCCAAAGGGCCGCTTCGGGCTGGAGGATCTGGTCGACGATCTGGAGGCCCTGCGTGCCAGGCTTGGGATAGAGCGCGCCCATTTCGCCGGGCATTCGCTGGGTGGCATGATCGGCCCGGCCTATGCCCGTCGGTACCCGGACAGGGTGTTGTCATTGGGCCTCTGGTCCACGGCGGCCTTCCGGACCGAGGATGACAGCGCCAAGGTCAAAGGCGTGGTTGCGGCCATGCGAGAGAAGGGGATCGGACAGGTTCTCGACACCCTGACGGCCCGGTGGTTCACAGACGCCTTCATTGCGGCGCATCCGGACGTCATCTTGTGGCGCAAGCAACAGGTGATGGATACGCCGGCCGAGGTGTTTCTGAACGTCTTCGACATCTATGCCGAGACCGAGATGGGCCCTTGGCTGCATGAGATCACGGCCCCGGCCCAGATCATCACGGGCGAGAACGATGGCGGCTGCAATCCCCGGCTCAACCGGCTGATCCAGGCGGTGCTGCCGGGGTCAGAGCTGGTGATCCTGCCCGAATTGAAGCACGCGATCTTCATCGAGGCGACAGAGCAGGTCGCCCCGCATGTCCGGCGGTTCCTGTTGGAGCATGTGGATCGTTAAGCCATTGATCAAAAACGAAGAAGCCCAGCCGAGCGGCTGGGCTTCTTCATTTGGCTCCGGCGGTAGGGATCGAACCTACGACCAATTGATTAACAGTCAACTGCTCTACCGCTGAGCTACGCCGGAACACGGGGGCGCGTATAGCAAGCCCGATTGGGGGCGGCAAGGGGCAAATGGCGGAAATTGCGCTGGCGGTCACAGGCGCGAGTACTCGGCCTCGGGATGAAGGGCGGGTGCGGCCATGGTCAGGTTTCTGGACGTCAGATCAATGAGATGGGCGAAGACGTTGCGTTCTGCGGCGGGAAGGAGCTGAACGGGAATATCCCGGTAGATCCGGGCGGCCAGCGTCGGGATACGAGCCGGGCCGTCGTTCAGGGCCTGCAGGATCTGGGCTTCGCGCTGCAGCCGGTGGGTGACCAGTTCGTCTAGCCTCTGGCGGGGGTTTTCGACAGGGTCGCCGTGACCGGGAAGAAAGCGGCTCCAGCTTTGCGACTGGAGGCGTGCCATCGAGGCCATGTAGGCACTCATGTCGCCGTCTGGGGGCGAGACGACCGAGGTCGACCAACCCATCACATGATCGCCGGAAAACAGGATGTCGCCCAGGGCGAGGCAAAGGTGGCCGCCGAGATGCCCGGGGGTGTGCACGGCCGCAAGGCTCCAGTCCGGGCCATGGAGTGTGGTGCTGTCCGAAAGGCGCTCGTCCGGGGTGAAGTCAAGGTCCAGGCCCTCGCCATGGGGCGGCAGGCTGGGGGCAAGGCGGCGCATCAGCGGGCTCCGGCCCTCGGTCGCGGTGCCGAAAGCCAGGATCGGGGCGCCAGTGATGGCCGCCAGGCGCGGCGCGAGAGCGGAATGGTCGAGATGGGCATGGGTCACAAGGATGTGGCTGATCCGCTGTCCGGGGCCAACCGCGGCAAGGATGGATTCGAGATGGGCCGGCAGGTCCGGTCCCGGATCGATGACGGCAAGCTCGGTCGCGCCAAGAAGCCAGGTGTTGGTGCCGGTCCCGGTCAGCGGCGAGGGATTTGCGGCGCGCAGGGTCCGGATCGGGGGCAGGGAGGTCATGCAGGCGGCTTTCCATGAGGCGAGAGGGCCGTTAGGCTGCGGAGGATGTCTGTCTTCCAGCGGTTCCTTCCCAGAGGCCTTTACGGTCGCGCGGCACTGATCCTGATCGTGCCGATCGTGACGATTCAGCTGGTCTTCTCGTCCGAGTTCATCCAGCGCTTCTATGAAGACGTGACCAGCCAGATGACGCAAGGGGTCGCAATCGATCTTGGGTTTCTGTTGGACGAGATCGAGGCTAGCCGAAGCATTGAGGCCGCGCGGGAAAGGGTCCTGCCGCTGGCCGAGGCGCTGGAGATCACGGTGACCTTGCCTGCGGGACCGGACGCGCCGCAAACGGATCAGCGGGCGATGATCGATCTCTCCGGGGACACGATCATCAGCACTTTGCGCGCCAATCTGCCCGGCCTGCAGGCGGTCGACCTCACGGATGAAAATCGTGTGGTAAGTCTGCGGTTCGAAAGCCGGTTCGGCCCGGTCGAGGCCGAGTTGAGCCGCCGGCGGATGTCGGCGAGCAATCCTCACCAGCTTTTGGTGCTGATGGTCTTCACCTCGGTCCTGATGACGGTGATTGCCTATTTCTTCCTGCGCCGCCAGCTGCGACCAATCACCAAGCTTGCACAGGCGGCCGAGGAGTTCGGCAAGGGAAGAATGGTCAACTATCGCCCGCGCGGCGCGCAGGAAGTGCGGGCGGCCGGTCGGGCGTTTCTGGACATGCGGTCGCGGATCGAGCGGCAGATCGAGCAGCGCACGTTGATGCTTTCGGGGGTCAGCCACGACTTGCGCACGCCGTTGACGCGGATGCGGCTGGCATTGTCGCTGATGCCGGAAGATGCCGAAGTCGCGGGGCTGCAAGCCGATGTGGTGCAGATGGAGCGCATGGTGGATGAATTCCTGGCCTTCGTGCGCGGCGATGCGATGGAGGGGGCAGAGCCGACCGATGCCGAACAGCTGCTGATGGACATCGTGGAGCGGAGCGGCGAAGGGGTGCGGTTTGCCGGGGTCGAGGGCAAGGCCGAGCCGGTCGAGATGCGGCCGCAGGCGGTCCGTCGCGCGGTCGAGAATCTGGTCAGCAACGCGATGCGGCATGCCAGCGTCGTCGAGCTGCGGCTGGTCTTTCAGGAACGGACCCTTCGGATCCTGGTCGAGGACAACGGGCCGGGGATCCCCAAGGACCGTCGGGACGAGGCATTGCGCCCCTTTACCCGGCTTGATGCCTCACGCGATCCGAACCAGGGGGCTGGTGTGGGGCTGGGCCTCTCGATTGCCTCGGACATAGCGCTGAGCCACGGCGGCGCACTGCGCTTGTCGCAGAGTGAGGCCCTGGGCGGGCTGAAGGCAGAATTGGTGATCGCCCGTTAGACTTGGTCGGAACGGAGGGCTTACTTCGAAGCGCCGACCACGATGATCCAGTGCAGCTTGTTGTCGGGGGCCGGGCTGAGGGCGATGCCGACGCCGACCTCGCGCGCCTTGCGCAACAGGATGTTGTCCTTGTGCTTGGGCGAATGCATCCACCATTCGATCGCCCGCGCGCCCGAGGCGAAGCCGCGGCCGGTGTTTTCTGCGGCCGTGCGGAAGGAGTAGCCCGCGCGACGCAGCCGGGTTTTCAGCGTACCGCCATCCGAGGACGTATGACTGATCGACTTGCGCTTGGCATTGTCGCAGGCATGGCCCTGGGCCGCCTTGTCCAGCTTGGCTGAAAGGACCAGCGCGGGCAGGCCGCGGGCCTTGCGTTCGGCGTTCAGATGGGAAAGCAGCTCTTTCTGCATCGCTGCGGCCCCGTCAGGGACCTTGCAGGCCTGTGCGGCGGTCCCAAGGCAGAGGACAGCCGATGCGGCCAAGGCCGCAAGGGTCAAACGCGTGAGCATGGCAGTTCCCCGTAGTGTGGCCATTCAGACTTCCCAAAGCAGTTTGACCAGAATCGGGCAGAATGTGGCACAAACGGTGAAATATGCGAGAAACCGGAAATAATCACTCCACTTTGAGGAGAGTGCGCGGAGCTTTGCCAAGGGAACGACGCAAACGTGACTTCCCTTGTCGTCCCGTCTTGGGAAGGATGGGGCCAATGCAGAGGGCGACATGCTGGACGGAATGATGCGCGGGGTGATCGATGCCCCGTTGAACGAGGGCGGCCGGTGGCTTGCAGCACGGGGGGCATCAGCCAATGCCGTGACGCTTCTAGGCCTTGCTCTGGGGGGCGTCGTGG
>JAEULQ010000078.1 GCA_016792685.1 Tabrizicola sp.
CGCCAGCCTGCTCGACTGGCCGGTCGACGCCGCCGAGATGGCGCCCTGGTACGACAAGGCCGAAGCGAAGATGGGCGTCACCCGCACCGGCGACCGCCCGGGCCTGCCCGGCAACAACAACTACAAGGTGTTCGAGGCCGGGGCCAAGGCGCTCGGCTACAAGGATTTCGACACCGGCCACATGGCGATCAACTCGATCGACTACGACGACCGGATCTCGTGCCAGCAGACCGGCTTCTGCTTCCAGGGCTGCAAGTGGGGCGCGAAATGGTCGACCGCCTATACCGACATCCCCCGCGGCATGGCCACCGGCAATCTCGAGGTCCGGCCCGGGGCGATGGTGCAGCGGATCGAGCATGACGACAGCGGGAAGGTGACCGGGGTCGTCTATGTCGACAAGGACGGCAACCAGCAGCTGCAGAAGGCGCGGCTGGTCGCGGTGGCCGGCAACACCATCGAAAGCCCGCGGTTGCTGCTCAACTCGGCGTCGCCGATGTTCCCCGACGGGCTGGCGAATTCCTCGGGCCAGGTCGGGCGCAACTACATGCGCCACACCACCGGGTCGGTCTATGCCGTGTTCGAGCGGCCGGTCCGGATGTGGCGCGGCACCACCATGGCCGGGGTGATCCGCGACGAGGCCGGGCACAAGCCCGACCGCGGCTTCGTCGGCGGCTACGAGTTGGAGACCCTGGCGCTGGGTATTCCGTTCATGGCCGCCTTCCTCGACCCCGGAGCCTGGGGGCGCGAGTTCACCTCGGCGATGGACGGCTACGACAAGATGGCCGGCATGTGGATCGTCGGCGAGGACATGCCGCAGGAGACCAACCGCGTCACCCTGTCCGAGACCAAGGACCAGTACGGCCTGCCCGTGGCCAACGTGCATTTCGACGACCACCCGAACGATGTCGCAATGCGCAACCATGCCTACAAGCAGGGCATCGCGATCTACGAGGCGGTGGGGGCCACCCGCGCCTTCCCGACCCCGCCGTACCCCTCGACCCACAACCTCGGCACCAACCGGATGTCGGAAAAGCCCGAGGATGGGGTGGTGAACAAGTGGGGCCAGACCCATGACATCGCGAATCTCTTCATCTCGGACGGCTCGCAGTTCACCACGGGCGCGGCCGAGAACCCGACCCTGACCATCGTTGCCCTGGCCATACGCCAGGCCGACCATATCGCCCGCGAGATGAGCGCGGGTAACATCTGACCTCAGCCCCCGGGGCCGGGCCTTGTGCCGGGCCCCGGAAGGCGGGCGGGCGCCGCCGCTCCCCGCGGGCGCCCGCCTTGTCATTCGAACGGGGCTGTGGCGCGGCCGCATCACCGCGCGGCTCTCTGCGGCGCGGTTCTGGGGGGGCTTCTGGATTTTCCTCCGCCCGGGAGGCAGAGTTCTGTCGTAACAGTCCACAGCGATTTCCAGAATGGCCAAGGAGCACAGAATGCTCAGACACGCCGCCGCCCTCGTCGCGGCCACGCTTATCACCGCCACCGCCTCCCAGGCGCAGGAGCTTTATTTCGGCGGTGGCCTTGCCTACACACAGGGCGACTCAACCGTCGCCGTCGGCGCACCATCCGAGCTTGAGGCGCCGATGGTGTCGCTGATCCTCGGGCAGCGCTATGCGACCGGCTCGGGGTTCTGGGGCTGGGAAACCAATGCCGATCTCAGCTTCGGCGCGGAAAGCACCTTCTTCAGCGGTGCCGGCACATGTGCCGCGAACGGCTCGGACGGCCGCCCCTTCCTGTGCGAGCATCAGGCGACCCTGCGCCTTGTCGGCGTGTTCGGGACCGGCGTTGCCGATGGGACCGAACTCTTTGGCACCCTGGGCCTGGGCGCCCTGCGGGGTGGTTTCTCGGACGGCGCCTTTGGCGCGAACTCGGGCACCGCCTATGGTCCCACCGTCAGCGTCGGGCTGAGCCGCGACGTCGGCAACGGGCTGATGGGCCGTGGCGAGGTCATCTACGACAGCTTCGGCAATGGCGGAGGGGCCGCCTCGAGCTCGGACTACTCCGGCACCTCGATCCGCTTCGCGCTTCTGCGCAAGTTCTGACCTGTCCGGGGCGCTGGCGCGCCTGTTGACCGGGCAGGGCGCGACGTGCCGGCCTGGTCTCAGGCTTGGGGCGGTGCATCGGCCATTGGCGGCAGGCTTCAGGATCGACCGGTCCCGACCCTGGCGCTTGGCAGACTTCGCGGGCGTCTCCGAAACCCGTTGCGGCCGCCGCCATGGCACCGCCGTTCCTGCCCAGCCTGGTGTCGCACACCGCCCCCGGATAGTTGCATTCGGCTCTTGATTTCCGGCACCGCCTGCCGTAACCCCTCCCCCGCGTAGGGGTATAGCTCAGCTGGTAGAGCGACGGTCTCCAAAACCGTAGGTCGCGGGTTCGATCCCTGCTGCCCCTGCCACCTTCCCAAACCGGCAAACCCGTGCGACAACCCATTCCATGAGGTTGTCGAACAACGAGTTACGCTCCCGTGCCGCCGCGTTCGCCGGCGACTGGGCCCATGCGCATTACGAAAAGGGCGAGACCCAGTCCTTCTGGAACGCCTTCTTCCAGATCTTCGGAATCGATCGCAAACGTGTCGCCGTCTACGAGCATTCGGTCGAGAAACTGAAGGGTGGCAAAGGGTATATCGACCTCTTCTGGCCCGGCACCCTGATCATCGAGCAAGTTCGCTAGGTCGCGCTCCCTCTGGCCCAACCGAAAAAGGGCACGGGGCGGAAAAGTGTTGCGGAACCGTAAACGTCCGCAGTCAACCAACTGATTTGCAATTGATACTCCGTTCTGCCCACCGTGGACGGCCGCCGCCCTTGCGGCCCCCGCTTGAAATCCCCGGTGATAACCCGTATCTCCCCCCTCGACCCTAGTCCCGGAATCCCCATGGCCACCACCAACCCCCTCCAGTTCCTCCAGCAGGTCCGCAGCGAAGTTGCAAAGGTGGTCTGGCCCACCCGGCGCGAAGTTCTGCTCACCACGCTGATGGTCTTTCTTCTGTCGGCCCTGGCAGCGACATTCTTCAGCCTGGTCGATCTCGGAATCCGGACCGCCCTGCGCTACATCATCGGCGCCTGACCGGCTTTCCCTCTTGAAATGACGGCGGGCAAGGGGTAACTCCCCGGCCAACCAAAGGGACACCGGCGCGCATCGATTCGGGGTGCGCGCTGTTTTTTGTTCCGGGACACGACCACAAGACGGCCGACAGGGCCGGGCAGCAAGGAAGCAGGCAAGATGGCGAAGCGCTGGTATTCGGTGAGCGTTCTCTCGAACTTCGAGAAGAAGGTGGCCGAGCAGATCAAGACCGCCGTCGCCGATGCGGGGCTTGAGGAAGAGATCGACGAAGTGCTGGTCCCCACCGAAGAGGTGATCGAGGTCCGGCGCGGCAAGAAGGTCACGTCCGAGCGCCGCTTCATGCCGGGCTATGTGCTCGTCCACATGGAAATGTCGAACCGGGGCTATCACCTGATTTCCTCGATCAACCGCGTCACCGGTTTTCTTGGCCCCCAGGGCAAGCCGATGCCGATGCGGGACAGCGAAGTGAACGCGATCCTGAACCGGGTCGAAGAAGGTCTGGAAGCCCCGCGCAACCTGATCCGCTTCGACATCGGCGAGACGGTGCAAGTGACTGACGGCCCGTTCGAGGGCTTCTCGGGCATGGTCGAGGATGTGGACGAGGCGCACAGCCGCCTGAAGGTCACCGTGTCGATCTTCGGCCGGGCGACGCCCGTGGAACTGGAATTCACCCAGGTCTCGAAAGGGGCCTGAGTGCATCGCGTGGGAGGCGAGCGCGGACCGCAAGGGACGTGACGGACCGGACCACTAAACCGCATCTTAGGATGCAGTGACAAAGGAGAAGGCCAGATGGCCAAGAAGATTATCGGCAGCCTCAAGCTGCAAGTTAAGGCCCAGCAGGCCAACCCGTCGCCGCCAGTCGGTCCGGCCCTCGGTCAGCGCGGGCTGAACATCATGGCCTTCGTGAAGGAATTCAACGCGAAGACCGCCGACATTCCGCCGGGCACGCCTACGCCCGTCATCATCACCTACTATCAGGACAAGTCGTTCAGCCTCGAGCTGAAGACGGCTCCGGCCTCGTTCCTGATCAAGCAGGCCGCTGGTCTGCCGCCGGTCGGCAAGCGTTCGCGCTCGAAGGGCTCGACGAAGCCTGGCCGTGAGGTTGCCGGTTCGATCACCGCGGCTCAGCTCCGCAAGATCGCCGAGACCAAAATGAAGGACCTGAACGCGAACTCCGTGGAAGCTGCGATGCAGATCATCCTCGGTTCGGCCAAGTCCTGCGGCATCGAAGTGAAGGGCTGATCACCATGGCAAAGATTGCAAAGCGCGTCGCCAAGGCGAATGAACTCTTCGCGGGCAAGTCCAACCTCTCGGTTGAAGACGCCGTGAAACTGGTAAAGCAGGCCGCCTCGGCCAAGTTCGACGAAACCGTCGAAATCGCGATGAACCTCGGCGTCGACCCGCGTCACGCCGACCAGATGGTTCGTGGCGTTGTTGCCCTGCCGAACGGCACCGGCAAGACCGTCCGCGTCGCCGTCTTCGCCCGTGGCGCCAAGGCTGACGAAGCCAAGGCAGCAGGTGCGGATATCGTCGGCGCCGAAGACCTGATGGAGTCCATTCAACAGGGCAACATCAACTTCGACCGCTGCATCGCGACCCCGGACCTGATGCCGCTCGTCGGCCGCCTCGGCAAGATCCTCGGCCCCCGCAACCTGATGCCGAACCCGAAGGTCGGCACCGTGACGATGGACGTGAAGACGGCTGTCGAAGGCGCCAAGGGCGGCGAGGTCCAGTTCAAGGTCGAAAAGGCCGGCGTGATCCACGCAGGCGTCGGCAAGGTCTCGTTCGACGAGGGCAAGCTGGCCCAGAACATCCGCGCCTTCGTTGACGCGGTGTCCAAGGCCCGTCCGTCGGGCGCCAAGGGCACCTACCTCAAGAAGGTGTCGCTCAGCTCGACCATGGGCCCGGGCGTTTCGGTCGACATCTCGTCGGCGACGCAGGCATAAGGGTCGGGGTTAACCCCGACCTACGAAATCCCGATGCCTTCGGGCAAAGGGTTAGCCGGGCCGCAAGGCCCGGTTCTGTCCGAGACGGTGGGTGGTGCGCAAACACCATAAATCCTGCCTGAGATGGGGAACGAGATTTGGGGCGCCTTCGGGCGGTCTTGGTTTCGGGAACCTCAAACGGACCCGAACGTCCCGCAAGGGACAAACATGAGCCGGGGGGAAACCCCCAACCTTGGAGTGAAACTGTGGATAGAGCCCAGAAAGAGAAAGTGGTCGAGGAACTCGGCCAGATCTTCGAAAGCTCTGGCGTTGTGGTGGTTGCCCACTACACCGGGATGACGGT
>JAEULQ010000079.1 GCA_016792685.1 Tabrizicola sp.
GATACGGGCTGATCGGCTCGGCCTGCGTCACGGCGCTGGCCGAGTCGGGCTTTGAGGTCACAGGCATCGGGCGGCTGGCAAGTGCGGCCCGCGGTGCCGACCCCCGCGCGTCCTGGGTGTTCCGCGATATCCCCTCGGTCACGCCTGAAGAGTGGCAGACCTTGCTTGCCGGGGTTTCGGTCGTCGTCAATGCCGCCGGCGCGCTGCAGGATGGCGCCCGCGATGATCTGGAGGCGATCCATGTCCACACCCTCTCTGCGCTGACACGGGCCGCGGCCGATTTGCCGCTGCGCATCATCCAGATCTCCGCGGCCGGCGTCTCGCCCACCGCCTCGACCCGTTTCTTCCGGACCAAGGCCGAAGGCGATGCGATCCTGGCGCGTGAGGGGCGCGATTGGGTGATCCTGCGTCCAGCGCTTGTCCTTGCGCCCGAAGCCTATGGCGGTACGGCCCTGTTGCGTGCCGCCGCAAGCCTGCCCGGTCTTCTGCCCGAAGTCCTGCCGGAGGCCCGGATCCAGACGGTTCATATCGGCGACCTTGCCGCGGCCGTCGTCGCAGCAGCCAAGGGCGAGGTTCCACACGCCACCGTCGCCGATCTTTGCGAAGCCGAAAGCCAAAACCTGCCTGAGCTTTCCCTTGCCCTGCGGCGCTGGCTTGGCCTGCCCGAGCCCCGCTTTCGCCCCCGCTTGCCCCGCTGGCTTTTGCAGGCAAGCTCGCGCATTGCCGACGCGCTTGGCCATCTGGGCTGGCGTTCGCCCTTGCGCAGCACCGCTCTTCGGGCCCTGGCGGACGGTATCACCGGCGACCCAGCGACCTGGACCAATGCTGGCGGAGCGCCCTGCCGCCCGCTGTCGGCAACACTTGCTTCGATGCCCGCCACGCGGGCCGACCGCCTTGCTGCCCGCGCCTTCCTGGCACTTCCTCTTGCCATCGCAACCCTTGCGGTCTTCTGGATGCTGTCCGGCCTTGTCACCCTTGCCGCACCGCAGGCCGCCGACCATGTCCTGACCAGCCGCGGCATGTCCGAACCCCTTGCCCAGACCCTGGTCCGGGGCGGAGCCCTGGCCGACATCCTGCTCGGCCTCATGATCCTCTGGCGCCCCGGTGCGCGGCTGGCTGCCCTTGGCATGGCCGGGCTTTCGGCGACCTACCTTGCCCTTAGCCTCTTCACCGCCCCTGACCTCTGGGCCGACCCGCTTGGCCCGATGCTCAAGGTCCTGCCCGGTCTGGTCCTTGCACTCTGGGTCTGGCTATTCCTCGAGGACCGATGAGCTACGAGTTTCTCCTCTACGCCCATGTGATCGGCGCGACCGTGCTGTTGGGCACGGGGGCCGGGATCGCCTTTTTCATGGTGATGTCGCATCAAAGCCGCGACCCGAGGCTGATTGCCCATGTCGCGGGGATCGTCGTTCTTGCCGACATGCTTTTCACCGCCACGGCCGCGGTCCTGCAGCCGATCACCGGGACCCTGCTGGCGCTTCACCAGGGCTGGCGGCTGAGCGAAGGCTGGATTGCCCTGTCGCTCGTCCTCTATCTGGTCGTCGGCGCCTTCTGGCTGCCGGTCGTCTTCATGCAGATCCGCATGCGCAACCTCGCCGCCCAGGCCCGCGATCAGGGCACCCCCCTTCCGCCTGCCTATCTCCGCCTGTTCCGATGGTGGTTCGCCTTCGGCTTTCCGGCCTTCGGCGCCGTTCTGGCGATTGTCTGGCTCATGCTGATGAAACCCGACCTCTGACCCCGGGTTCCCGTTCGCCCTTGTCATCCGATCGCGCGATCCTCTTGCGAGGGGTGCCTGAGCTGCATCGACGCGCTGCCCAAAGCGAAAGGCCCCGAGGTTTCCCCCGGGGCCTTCCGAACCTGAGACAGGGCTTAGAGCTTGCCGGCCTGCTGCTGCGACATCATGAAGACGTCGTAGTTGTATTCCGAGATCTGGGCCCACAGATAAGCGTCCTTCTTGAAGGCCGACTGGCTGTCGTGGATCTTCTTGAAGGCCGCATTGGTGGCGCTGATTTCGGCATAGGTCGCATTGGCTGCGTCGAAGGCCGCCGAAAGCACGTCCTGCGGGAAAGGCCGCAGTTGTGCGCCATTGGCCACCAGCGACTTCAGCGCCGTCGGGTTCTTGTAGTCGTAATTGGCCATCATGTTCGAGTTCGACGCCTCGCAGGCCGTGGCCAGCACGCCCTGATAGGCTTTCGGCAGCTCGTTCCATTTGGCCAGGTTGACCATGGTCGACAGCGTCGGGCCGCCTTCCCACCAACCGGGGTAATAGTAGTAGGGCGCGACCTTGTAGAAGCCGAGCTTTTCGTCGTCATAGGGGCCGACCCATTCGGCCGCGTCGATCGTGCCCTTTTCCAGCGACGGATAGATATCGCCGCCAGCAATCTGCTGCGGGACGACGCCGAGCTTCTCGATGATCTTGCCCGCAAAGCCACCGATCCGCATCTTCAGGCCCTGCAGGTCGGCCAGCGAGTTGATCTCCTTGCGGTACCAGCCGCCCATCTGCACCCCGGTGTTGCCGCAAGGCAGGTAGTGCAGGTTCTGGGTGTGGAAGAATTCGTTCATCAGGTCGATGCCGCCACCGTGGTACAGCCAGGCGTTCATCTGACGATAGTTCAGCCCGAAGGGAACCGTGGTTCCCAGCGCATAGGTCGGATCCTTGCCCCAGTAATAGTAGCTGGCAGTGTGGCAGGCCTCGACGGTTCCGGCAGAAACGGCATCTGCCGCTTCCAGGCCGGGCACCAGTTCGCCTGCCGGGAAGATCTGCAGCTGGAACTTTCCGTCTGTCGATTCCGACACGTATTTCGACATGGTCTCGGCCGCGCCGAAGATCGTGTCCAGCGATTTCGGGAACGACGAAGTGACCCGCCAGGTCACAGTCGGAGATTCCTGCGCAATGGCCGGAGCCGCAAGCGCAACAGCGCCCGCGGCCACGCCGCCGACAGAAGCTTTCGTCAGAAATGAGCGTCGATCCATTCAGAACTCCTCCAGTGTTGGCCCCCGGGTGCGCGATTGTCAGCATGCGCCCCGCAGTGTGCGACATAGACCCTATTCAAGGCCCAGCAAGATAGGAACACAAATCTGCGCCAGCCAAGCCATTATTGGTAAAACGTTATTACCAAAGGAAAGGACAACCAAGAATTGTGCGGCCTGTCGGCGGTAACAGCCGCAGGCAACTGACCACACGCCTGCGCCATCACTTGGCTATGCTAGGAAATGGGACAAGGTCCGGGAATCACCATCTGAAAAGGAAGCCCCGATGTTCAGTTATGTTTCCCTCGGAACCTGCGATCTTGCCCGCGCGATGCGGTTCTACGATGCAGTCCTTTCCCCGCTCGGGCACGCTCGGATCGAGGATTACGACCCCGAGGACCGCTCGGCCGCCTGGGGGCAGGACGACCCCGGCCCGCATCTCTGGGTCACCCAACCCTTTGATGGACAACCGGCCAGTGTCGGCAATGGGACGATGGTCTCTTTCCTGGCAGAGAGCCGGGCGGCGGTCGATGCCTTTCATGCAGCCGCCCTGGCCCATGGCGGTACTGACGAAGGCACACCGGGCCTGCGGCCGCAGTATGGCCCACATTTCTATGCCGGATATGTCCGAGATCCCGATGGCAACAAGCTTAACGCCGTTTGCTATCGCCCGAGCCCCGACTGACCGATTTCACTTGGCCCAACTCTTGTTTCGCCGCAACAAACCAACCTCCACCGAAAGCACCGAGAGACAATCGTGACCTTCATCTATTTCCTGATCGGCCTTGCAGGCCTGCTTCTTGGTGGTGAGCTTCTGGTGCGAGGCGCCTCAACTATCGCGCGCAAGTTCCACCTCTCTCCTCTTCTCATTGGCCTCACGGTCGTGGGCTTCGGCACCTCCGCGCCCGAACTGATCGTGTCGGTCAAGGCCGCACTCTCCGGTCAGCCGGGCATCGCCATCGGCGGCGCACTTGGCTCGAACATCAGCAATGTCTTGCTGATCCTTGGCATCTCGGCCCTGATCTCGCCGCTGGTCATTTCCGGTCGCAAGCTCTGGCGTGACCTCGGCTTCATGCTGCTCGCGACCTTTGCCATCTGGAGGATGCTCGGCGACGGGATCGTCACGCGTTGGGAGGGGCTGCTCTTGCTCCTGGGCTTGTCAGGCTTCCTGACCGTGGCCTTCCTTGCCGGGCGCAGCCAGCCGCAGCCGGAAAGCCAAGAACCCTTAAGCCCCGCTTCCCGGTCCTGGATCATGACCGGCGCCGGTCTTGTTCTTCTGGTGATCGGCGCGCATTTCCTTGTGGACAGCGCAACCGTCATGGCCCGCGCCCTTGGCGTAAGCGAGGCGTTGATCGGTCTTACCATCGTCGCCGTCGGCACCTCGCTGCCCGAGCTTGCGACCAGCGTGATCGCCGCCTGGCGCGGGCAGACCGAGATCTCGGTCGGCAACATCATTGGCTCGAACATCTTCAATATCTTCGGGATATTGGGTCTGACCGCGCTCATCACCCCGATCCCTGCCGAAGCACGTTTTGCGGCGCTTGACATGTGGTGGGTTGCCGGTTCGGCCCTGGGCCTGACTCTGATCGCGGTCCTGATTGGAGGCTTGCCCCGCAAGGCGGGCCTCGCCCTCCTTGGTGCCTATGCAGTCTATCTGGTCTTCGCAGCCTGAAACAAAGGGGCGGCCAAGCCGCCCCTCCTTCGTTCAGATCATCCCTTCGGCCCGCATCGCCGCCTGCACCGCGGGCCGCTCGGCAACCCTGGCCCGAAGCGCGGTGATGTTCGGGTAGCGGCCTAGGTCATGGCCGAACCCCTTCGACCAGCCGCTGATGGTGAAAAGGTAGCCGTCTGCCAACGTATAGCCCGTCGGCACCAGATACTCCCGCCCGTCCGAAAGCAGCCCCTCCAGCCAGGCAAGCTTGGTGTCGATCACGCCGAACTGTGCCGCCTTTGCCTCTTCCGTCACGCCCGGCCGGAACAGCGGCGCATAGCCCGACTTGTGCAGCTCGCCGGAAATGAAGTTCATCGCCTCCTGCATCCGTGCCCTTGCAAGCGTGCCGGCCGCCGGCGCAATTCCAGCCTCCGGCTTCTGGTCAGCCACATACTGCATGATCGCCACGCCTTCGGTCAGCACTTCACCGGGCGAATTCTCCAGCGCTGGGACCGAGCCCTTCGGGTTCACTGTCCGGAAATCGCTGCCGCCTGCCGTGGTCTTGGCCCGCAAGTCCACCTTCTCTGCCGTGAAATCCGATCCGGTCTCGTAAAGCGCAATATGGCAGGCCAGCGAGCATGTGCCCGGCGTGGTAAACAGTCTCATCTCTTCGGCTCCTTTTCAGCCCGGACCCGTCCGGGCATAACCGCGGCAGCGATATCAACATCGGCGGCGCCTGTCCCGGGCAAACGCGACTCATTGCCGCGCAGGGCCTGTGCCCATCCGCGCAATATTGCGAAAGTTGCGCGCGACGACCGCCTGTCGCAAGAAAAGTTCAAATTTCCCGGGCGATAGCGACATTTTCTGTTTGCAAATCCCGTTGACGCCCGGCATATCCCCCCCTACTGTTCCGACCGAACGTGAAGGGGATGGGCCAATGGCCAGACTTCTTGTCATCGTAGGAAGGAAGCGCATGGGCCGGTAACGGTTGACCATAGTGGTTCCCATGCGCCCCCGAAGGAAACTCCGGGGGCTTTTTGTTGCGAATTGAGGAGAGACGGAAATGACCAAGCAGATGACCGGAGCGAAGATGGTGGTCCAGGCCCTGAAGGATCAGGGTGTCGAGGTCGTCTTCGGCTATCCAGGCGGTGCAGTCCTTCCGATCTATGACGAGCTTTTCCTGCAGAATGACATCCGCCACATCCTGGTGCGCCACGAACAGGGCGCGGTCCACATGGCCGAGGGTTATGCCCGCTCCACCGGCAAGCCCGGCGTGGCGCTGGTGACCTCGGGCCCCGGCGCGACCAATGCAGTGACCGGCCTCACCGACGCGCTGATGGATTCGATCCCGATCGTGGTGCTGACCGGCCAGGTTCCGACCTTCATGATCGGCACCGACGGCTTCCAGGAGGCCGATACGGTTGGCATCACCCGGCCCTGCACCAAGATGAACTGGCTGGTGAAGGACACGGCAAAGCTTTCGGAAACCATCCATCAGGCCTTCCACGTCTCGACCCACGGCCGCCCCGGCCCGGTTCTGGTCGACATCCCCAAGGACGTGCAGTTTGCCACGGCCGACTATGTGCCCGCCGAAAAGGCCAAGATCGCGCATTACCAGCCCCGCACCGAAGGCGACGCCGCCCGGATTGCCCAACTGGTCGAGCTGATGGAGCAGGCCGAACGCCCGATCCTTTATACCGGCGGCGGGGTCATCAACTCTGGCCCGCGCGCCAGCGCCCTGCTGCGCGAACTGGCGGCCGAGACGAACTTTCCGGTCACCTCCACGCTGATGGGCCTCGGCGCCTATCCAGCCTCGGGCAAGAACTGGGTCGGCATGCTTGGCATGCACGGGCTTTACGAGGCCAACCTCGCGATGCACGGCTGCGACCTGATGATCAACATCGGCGCCCGCTTCGACGACCGGATCACCGGCCGGGTCAAGGACTTCTCGCCCCGTTCGAAGAAGGCCCATATCGACATCGACCCTTCCTCGATCAACAAGGTCATCCATGTCGACGTGCCGATCGTTGGCGATGTGACCAAGGTGCTGGAAGAGCTTCTCCGCCAGTGGCGCGCGCGCGGGTCGAAGACCGACCAGCGCGGCCTGGCAAGCTGGTGGAAGCAGATCGATGAATGGCGGGCGGTGAAATGCCTGACCTACAAACCCTCGACCACCACGATCAAACCGCAATACGCGCTGGAGCGGCTTGAGGCCCTGACCAAGGGCATGGACCGCTACATCACGACCGAGGTCGGCCAGCATCAGATGTGGGCCGCGCAATACCTCGGCTTCGAGGACCCTAACCGCTGGATGACCTCTGGCGGCCTTGGCACCATGGGCTACGGGCTGCCGGCGTCGATCGGCGTGCAGATCGCCCATCCCGAGGCGCTGGTGATCAACGTCGCGGGTGAGGCCTCGTGGCTCATGAACATGCAGGAAATGGGAACCGCGATGCAGTTCCGCGCCCCGGTCAAACAGTTCATCCTGAACAACGAACGCCTCGGCATGGTCCGCCAGTGGCAGGAGCTTCTGCACGGCGAGCGCTATTCGTCGTCCTGGTCGGAAAGCCTGCCGGATTTCGTGAAGCTGGCCGAAGCCTTCGGCTGCAAGGGCATCAAGTGCGAGGACCCCAAGGACCTCGACGACGCGATCATGGAGATGATCCGTTACGATGGCCCGGTGATCTTCGACTGCCTGGTGGAAAAGCACGAAAACTGCTTCCCGATGATCCCGAGCGGCAAGCCGCACAACGAGATGCTTCTCTCCGCTGACGCCGAGGCCTTCCGCTCCGGGGCGGTGCTGGTTTGATTTGTCGGACCGGGGCAATCCCGGTCCGCCCGCATGACAAGAACAGAAGAAAGCCGCTGACATGTCCGCACTGAACATCAAGAAGGGCTCGACCAGCCATTCGGCCTATGACCTCCGCTCGGGTCTGTCCGAAGTCGAGGAAAGCCACACCCTGGCGGTGATCGTCGAGAACGAACCGGGTGTCCTCGCCCGCGTCATCGGGCTTTTCTCTGGTCGCGGCTACAACATCGACAGCCTGACGGTCGCCGAAGTCGACCACACCGGTCACCGCAGCCGGATCACCATCGTCACCCGTGGCACGCCCGCCGTCATCGACCAGATCGAGGCCCAGCTCCGCCGCATGGTGCCGGTCCATGCCGTCCACGACCTGACCATGGAAGGTCCAAGCGTCCAGCGTGAACTTGCGCTACTGAAAGTCGCAGGCACCGGCGCCGCACGGGTCGAGGCGCTGCAGCTGGCGGAAATCTTCCGCGCCAATGTGGTGGATTCGACGCTGGAAAGCTTCGTCTTCGAGATGACCGGCACCCCGGACAAGATCGACGCCTTCGCCGAACTGATGCGCCCGCTTGGCCTGCTGGAGATCGCCCGGACAGGCGTCGCTGCGCTGAAGCGCGGGGTGTAGGTCGGGCTTAGGCCCGTCCTGTGGCGGGGGCCAAGCTCCGCCCTACTTGCCCACGAAGTTTGGCCTGCGCTTTTCCAGGAAGGCCGCTACTCCTTCCCGGAAATCCGCGCTGGTGCCACAGAGCCCCTGGAGCCTTGCCTCGACTGCGAGCTGGGCATCCAGGCTCTGGTCAAAGGCGCCGCGCAGCGCCTGTTTCAAAGCCGCATAGGCACCTGTCGGGCCGGACGCCAGCTTGTTGGCGCGCGCGGCCACCACCACATCGAATTCGATGTCCGGCACCGCTTCCCAGATCATTCCCCAGGCCGCGGCCTGGGTTGCGCTGACCGGCTCGGCCAAGAGTGCCGCCCCCATCGCCCGTTGCATCCCCACCCGACGCGGCAGGAACGAGGTTCCGCCCGCGTCCGGGATCAGCCCGATGCGGGTGAAGGCCTGAATGAAGCTTGCGCTTTCGCGTGCAATCACCAGATCACAGGCCAGCGCCAGATTGGCCCCTGCCCCCACCGCCGCCCCGTTCACCGCCGCGATCACCGGGACCGGCGCCTCGGTGATCGCCCGGATCATCGGCACGTATTCGTCGTTCAGGATGTCTTCGAACCCGGCCTCGTCAAGCCCCTCGACATCCGCCAGGTCCTGACCCGAGCAGAAGCCGCGCCCCGACCCTGTCAGCACGATCACCCGCGCCGCATGGCCCGCCAGAAGCGCCGCCGTCAGCTCCTGCCGCATCGCGCGGTTCAGGGCATTCATGACCTCGGGCCGATTCAGCGTGATCCGGCAGATCCCGCCTGCGCTTTCGACCTGGACAAGTTTCGTCATGGGCACCCTCCGTTTGGGCCCAAGGCTAGCGGACAGCCACCGTCAGCCAAAGGCCAACGCGGCGTCACTTCTTCAGGATTTCCTCCAGCCGGGCCTCGTCCTCAGCCGAAAGCACGGCATCCGGCGCCGTCCGACGCCGCCCGGCCGCAATCGCAACCGCAATCCCGGCAAGAAGAAGCACGGGACCCGCCAGCCACAGGATCAGATTCGCCCCTTCAGGGCGCGGTTTGAAGAGCACGCCCTCGCCATAGCGGTCGACGACATAATCGACCACCTCCTCGTCGCTGTCACCGGCCACCAGGCGTTCGCGGATGATCAGCCGCAAATCCCGACTGATCGGTGCATTGGAATCGTCGATCGTCTCGCCCTGGCAGACCGGGCAGCGGATCTCGCGGCTGATGGCCCGCGCCCGCGCCTCCAGCACCGGGTCGGCGAGCATCTCGTCGGGTTGCACGGCCAGCACGGGCGTCGCCAACAGCAGAAGCGCCAGAATGTAGGATGCGCAGTTTGCCCAACACCCTTTGCGTGCGCCCCTCATTCCGCCGGCACTCCCGCCGGCAGCCGCCTTACCCCGGCCGCCACCCTGTACCGACGGTCCGACAAGCTGAGAAGCCCCCCCAGGGCCATCAGGAGGCAGCCGCCCCATAGCCAGTTGGCAAAGGGCTCGATATAGCTCCGCACGGCCCAGCCGCCGCTCTTCTGCTTGTCGCCCAGCACCAGATAGATGTCGCGCCAGAAGCCGTAGTCGATCGCCGCTTCGGTCGTGGGCATTGCGGCCACCGGATAGACCCGCTTCTCGGGGCTCAGGACCGCCACGACAGCGCCGTTCCGGGTGACGGTCATCTGACCCATGGTCGACAGGTAGTTCGGCCCTTCGACCTCGCGCACCTCGTCAAGCCGCACGTCGTACCGGCCAAGCGGAAAGGTCTCGCCGACTTGAACAACCCGGATATCCTCGACCTTCCAGGCCATCATTGCCGCCACCGCGAAGATGGTGATGCCGAGCCCGCCGTGCGCCGTGACCTTGCCCCAGTCCGCCCGTGGCAACCGCGCAAGCCGCCCGAAGCGGTTCGCAAACCCCTCGCGCCCGGTCCGCGCCCAAAGGTCGGCCACTGCCCCGAACAGGACCCAGGCCCCAATACCCAGGCCCAGGGGACCAAGCGCCGTCCGACCGGTCTGCATCGCGAAGCCAAGCGCCATGAGGGCGGCGGCCAGCACCATGACGGGCACCAAAGCGCGCAGGCCCCGCCGCAGATCGCCCCGCTTCCAGGCCAGCATGGCCCCCGGCGGCAGGATCAGGGCCAAGGCGACCATGAACGGCGTGAAGGCCGCATTGAAGAAGGGCTCCCCGACACTCAGGTCGCGCCCCAGCAACATTTGCCCGACCAATGGCCAGATTGTCCCGATAAAGACAACAAAGCAGGCCACGCTCAGCAGGATATTGTTCGCCACAATGGCGCTCTCCCGGCTGACCAGCGCAAAGACCCCCCGCGCCTCCATCACCCCGGCGCGCAGCGCAAACAGAACCAGCGCCCCGCCGGTAAAGAAGCCGAGGATCATCAGGATGAAGACGCCCCGCTCCGGGTCGTTGGCAAAAGCATGGACCGAGGTGATCACCCCCGAGCGCACGATGAAGGTCCCGATCAGGCTAAAACCGAAGGCCATGATCGCCAGCAGGATGGTCCAGGCCTTCAGGCTCTCACGCTTCTCCACCACGATGGCCGAATGCAGCAGTGCGGCTGCCAGAAGCCAGGGCATGAAGCTCGCATTCTCCACCGGGTCCCAGAACCAGAAGCCGCCCCAGCCAAGCTCGTAATAGGCCCACCACGACCCCAGCGCTATGCCGATGGTCAGGAAGATCCAGGCGGCCAGCGTCCAGGGCCGCACCCACCGGCCCCAGGCGGCGTCGATCCGGCCCTCGATCAGGGCCGCGACCGCAAAGGAAAACGCCATGCTCAGGCCGACATAGCCAAGGTACAGGAACGGCGGATGGAAAGCCAAGCCTGGGTCCTGCAGCAAGGGGTTCAGATCCTGCCCGTCAAGCGGCGCCAGCTCCAGCCGCCAGAACGGGTTCGAGGTCAGGAGGAGGAACGCCAGAAACGCCACCCCGATCATGCCCTGAACCGACAGCACCCGCGCTTTCAGCCTCACGGGCAGATTGCCGCCAAAGACGGCCACCGCCGCGCCGTAGATCGCCAGGATCAGCACCCAAAGGAGCAGCGAGCCCTCATGGTTCCCCCAGACGCCCGACACCTTGTAAAGCATCGGCTTGGCCGTATGCGAATTCGACACCACCACGGCCAGCGAGAAATCCGAGACCACGAAGGCCCAGGTCAACGCCGCAAAGGCGGCGGCCACCAGCATCAGCTGCAGCCCTGCCGCCGGTCCGGCCAGCGCCATCAACCGTGCATCGCCCCTCTGGGCGCCCCATAGCGGCAGCGTGGCCTGCACGAGTGCCACCATAAGCGCCAGGATCAGCGCGAAATGCCCAAGCTCAACGATCATCTCGCCCCCTTTGTTACTGCCATGATAGGCTTGCCGGGCCCCGGGCGAAAGCCCTGCGCCCTTCCGCCGCGCCTTTCAGGCAGAATGCCGGTTCAGGGACACGAAACCTGCCGAAATGTGCGTTGCCAGCGCCAGCCGGGCGCCGCTACACCGGACCAAACGGAGGACACCCATGCCCAAGACCATCCTGATCGGCGCCCCCATCGACACGGGCCAGAAACGTGCCGGCTGCCTGATGGGCCCCGCCGCCTATCGCGTTGCAGGCCTTCACCGCGAAATCGCCGCCGAGGGCCATGGGGTCGAGGACTGGGGCGATCTGGTCCTGCCCGAGCTGAAGCCGGTCTCCTGCCCGAACCCGGTGGTGCACGATCTGGCTGAAACTGTCGCCTGGGCCGAGATCCTGGCCGACAAGGTCGATGACGCGCTGTCCGAAGGCGGCTTCCCGATCATCATGGGTGGTGATCATTCGCTGGCCTTGGGCTCCGCCGCCGGGGCCGCCGCCTTTGCCGCACGGCAGGGCCGGCCGCTCTTCCTGCTCTGGCTCGACGCACATTCCGATTTCCACACGCCACTGACGACCACCTCCGGCAACCTCCACGGCACGCCGCTGGCCTATATCGCCGGCCGTGACGGGTTCGACGCCTTCCCACCCTTCCCCGCCCCCGTACCCGCCCACCGGATCTGCATGTTCGGCATCCGCTCGGTCGATCCGGCCGAACAGGCGGCGATGCTGGAACGTGACATCTTCATCAACGACATGCGGGTGATCGACGAACGCGGCCTCGTCGCCCCCTTGCGCGAATTCCTCGACCGTGTCCGGGCCGACGGCGGCATGCTCCACGTCTCGCTCGACGTCGATTTCCTCGACCCCTCGATCGCCCCCGCTGTCGGCACCACCGTCCCCGGTGGCGCCACTTTCCGCGAGGGCCATCTGGTGATGGAGCTTCTCCATGAGAGCGGCCTCGTGACCTCGCTCGACCTCGTCGAGTTGAACCCCTTCCTCGACGACCGTGGCATGACCGCCCGCCTGATGGTCGATCTGGTGGGCAGCCTCATGGGCAAGAAGGTCTTCGACCGCCCGACACGTTCGAAGTGAAGGGGAGCAAATCATGGCCCTGAACCTCGTTCCCTTTGTTTCGGTCGACAAGATGATGAAACTTGTCCTCCACCTCGGCATCGAGCGCGTGATGCGTGACCTCGTGGCCGAGATTGAGGCCGACTTCCGCCGCTGGCCCTTGTTCGACAAGACCCCCCGCATCGCCTCGCATTCCGAGGTTGGCGTCATCGAACTGATGCCCACCTCGGATGGTGAGACCTATGGGTTCAAATATGTGAACGGTCACCCGTCCAACATGAAGAAAGGCCTGCAAACCGTTACAGCCTTTGGTCTTCTTGCCGATGTATCTACAGGCTACCCGGTGCTTCTGTCCGAGATGACGATCCTCACTGCCCTGCGGACCGCCGCGACCTCGGCCATGGCCGCGAAATGGCTGGGACCCAAGACCGAGGTCATGGCCCTGATCGGCAACGGCGCCCAGGCCGAATTCCAGGCGTTGGCTTTCGCCGAGGTCTGTGGCATCCGCGAGGTCCGGCTTTACGACCTCGACCCCGCCGCAACCGCCAAATGCGTGAAGAACCTCGCCGGGCGCGGGTTGAAACTCACCCCCTGCCGGACGGCAGAAGAGGCGATCCAGGGCGCGGGCGTGATCACCACGGTCACCGCCGACAAGCAATACGCCACGATCCTGACCGACAACATGGTGGGCGCGGGCGTCCACCTGAATGCCGTCGGCGGCGACTGCCCCGGCAAGACCGAACTGCACCGCGACATCCTGCTCCGCTCCTCGATCTTCGTCGAATACCCGCCCCAGACCCGGATCGAAGGCGAAATCCAGCAGCTTGACCCCGACCACCCGGTCATCGAGCTCTGGCGCGTCATCGCGGGAGAAATCCCCGGCCGGACTTCACAGGCCGAAATCACCCTTTTCGACAGCGTCGGCTTCGCGATCGAGGACTTCTCGGCCCTGCGGTATATACGCGGCAAACTGGCGGAGACCGGCCTTTACGACAACCTCGACATGATCGCCGACCCCGACGACCCCCGCGACCTCTTCGGCATGATCCTGCGCGCCAGCTGAGACGCCGGGCGCCGATTTCTTCACAGAAATCGGACCGGAGCCTTCAAAGGCTCCGGCGCGGAGTTTTCGAAAACTCCGCCTGTCTCAAATGTCCCGATAGGCATGCTCGACGCCTTGCGGATCGGTCACGATCCAGCCGTCGCCCGCCGGACGCAGATACCCGGGGCCCACGGGCACTTTCCCGTGCCCCCCGGGGATATCCAGCACATAGATCGGCTGGGCGATCCCCGAAAGCCTACCGCGCAAGGCCGCCATGATCGTCTGACCTTCGGCCAGAGTGACCCGGAAATGCCCTGTCCCCTTGGCCAGGTCCGGATGATGCAGGTAATAGGGCTTGACCCGGTTGCCGATCAGAGCCCGGAACAGCGCTTCGAGCGTATATACGTCTGTATTTACACCCTTCAAAAGCACCGTCTGCGACAAAAGCGGCACGCCCGCCCGCACAAGCCGCCGGAAGGCCAATTCGGCTGCCGGAGTGATCTCATCGGGATGGTTGGTATGGATCACCATCCAGACCGGAAGCCTGCGGTCGAGCACAGAAACCAGCGCTTCACTCACCCGCCCTGGCGCCACAACGGGCACGCGGGTGTGAAACCGGACCGTCTCGAGGCTTGCCACCTCTTGCAGACGGTCCAGCATGTCGCCTAGACGCCGGGGCGACAGCACCAAAGGGTCGCCACCGGTAAAGATCACCTCGCGCACTTCAGGTATCGCTTGCAAATATCTGATCACGCTATCGAATTCAGCCTCCGAAAGCGCGCCTGACTGGCCCACGCCTTCCCGTCGGAAGCAGAACCGGCAATAGACCTCGCAGGTCTGCGTGGCATGCAGGATCGCCCGGTCCGGATAACGATGGGTAAGCCCCGCGACCGGGCGATGTGCGTCATCGCCGATCGGGTCCGCCAGTTCCTCGGGCCGCACGTCAAGTTCGCGGCGGTCAGGTACGAATTGGGCCCGGATGCCCGGACTGTCCAGCGCCATCACCTCGGGGCTGATCCGGATCCGGAAACTGGCCTCAACCTGCTCCAGCGCGGAGCGATCCCCGGCCGCAGCCAGGCCAGCGCGCAGAAGTGTATCTACACCTGTAATGACAGGTGACTTTGCCAGGCGATCCGGTTTCGACATGGGCGCCGCTTAGCCGCCTCACGCGGCGGGAGCAAGCGGTCAATGCAAGCGAAACTCCCCCACGACATTGCGCCATTCCCCAGGCGCGATCAGCTTGCGGTGGGTGAACCGCACGGAATGCAGCGGGCCCTCAATTTCCTTTTGCCAGAATTCGATGAAGCGGAACAGCTCGGGGTAATCCGGGGCCAGATCATACTCTTGCCAGATGAAACTGTTGAGAACATTACGATAATCCGGCAATCGATAGTAAAGCTCGGCCGTGGTGAGGCCATAGCCTCTTAGCATCAACTCCGTCTCGTGCCCGACCATTCCCGTCCTCCTTTCCCGGGGTTTCTGGTGGAATCATGCCACGGTACATTTAAAAATCAATAAAAACAGAATGTTGTCACTCATTCCTAATGGCTGCCAAGGTGACGCAAGCTGCCATTGCACCCCATAGCTTGGATGGTGTATCTTCCCGCCTGCTAAATCTTGATCCCGCAAGGAAGGCGCGCGCCCTCATGGCCGATACCACGGAAGATACTGATAAAAAAGAAGAAACCCCGGATCGTCCGAGCTGGCACGGCCCCCAGGTCGACATTGCGGCCGAGATGAAGACCGCCTACCTTGATTACGCGATGAGCGTGATTGTCTCGCGCGCGATCCCCGACTTGCGGGACGGGTTGAAACCCGTCCATCGCCGCATCCTTTTCGCGATGCAGGAAAGCGGCAACACGCATGACAAGGCCTACCGCAAATCGGCGCGCCCGGTCGGCGACACGATGGGGAAATATCACCCGCACGGCGACAGCGCGATCTATGACGCCCTGGTCCGCATGGCGCAGCCGTTCTCGATGTCGCTGCCCCTACTCGACGGTCAAGGCAACTTTGGCTCGATGGACGGCGATAACCCGGCGGCCATGCGCTACACCGAAGTACGGATGGACAAGCCTGCCGCCTTCCTTCTGGCCGACATCGACAAGGAAACCGTTGATTTCCAGGACAATTACGACGGCAAGGACAAGGAACCCACCGTCCTTCCGGCGCGCTTCCCGAACATGCTGGTCAACGGCGCGGGTGGCATCGCGGTCGGCATGGCGACGAACATTCCGCCGCACAACCTTGGCGAAGTGATCGACGGGACGCTCGCCCTGATCGAGAACCCCGATATCTCCATGGAGCAACTCATGGAGATCATTCCGGCCCCCGATTTCCCGACCGGAGGCCAGATCCTTGGCCGCTCAGGCGCGCGGAAGGCCTATCTTGAGGGGCGTGGCAGCGTCATCATCCGCTCGAAGACCCATATCGAAGAGGTCCGCAAGGACCGCTGGGCCATCGTCATCGACGAGATCCCCTATCAGGTCAACAAGGCCACGATGATCGAGAAGATCGCCGAGCTTGTCCGCGAAAAGCGGGTCGAAGGCATCGCCGGGATCGCGGACGAATCCGACCGGGTCGGTGTGCGGGTGGTGATCGAGCTCAAGCGCGACGCGACGCCGGATGTGGTGCTGAACCAGCTCTTCCGCTTCTCGACCATGCAGGTCAGCTTCGGCTGCAACATGCTGGCGCTGAACGGCGGCAAGCCAGAACAGCTGACACTCCGCGATTTCCTTAGTCATTTCATTACCTTCCGCGAAGAAGTTGTTGCCCGCCGTACTGCTTTTGAGCTTCGGAAAGCCCGCGAGCGGAGCCATGTCCTATGCGGTCTGGCGGTCGCTGTCTCGAACGTGGACGAAGTCGTGGCGACCATCCGCTCCTCTGCCGACCCGGCCGAGGCGCGCGACCGACTGATGACCCGCCGCTGGCCCGCACATGAAATCGCGCCGTATATACGCCTGATCGACGACCCTTCGCATCCGATCAACGAGGACGGGACCTACAACCTCTCGGAAGTCCAGGCCCGCGCGATCCTTGATCTGCGGCTCCAGCGCCTGACCGCCATGGGCGTCAAGGAAGTGACGGACGAGCTGGAAGAATTGGCGGGAAAGATCAAGGACTTCCTCGACATTCTTGGATCGCGCGACCGGATCATGTCGATCATCTCGGACGAGCTCCGCGAGGTCAAAGCCCTGTTTGCCGTCCCCCGCCGCACCGAGATCAGCGACTGGTCGGGCGATATGGAGGACGAGGACCTCATCGAGCGTGAAGACATGGTCGTCACCATCACCTCGGGCGGATACATCAAGCGCACCCCGCTTGCCGAATTCCGCAGCCAGAACCGCGGCGGCAAGGGTCTCGCCTCGATGCAGACCAAGGACGACGACGTGGTCACGACGCTTTTCGTCGCGAATACACATACTTGGCTCTTGTTCTTCACCACCGACGGCATGGTCTACAAGCTGAAGACCTGGCGCCTGCCGCTGGCGGGCCGCACGGCCAAGGGCAAGGCACTGGTCAACATCCTTCCGATCGAGACCGGCATTTCCATCGCCGCCCTGATGCCCGTCGACGTGCCCGAGGAAGACTGGGGCAACCTGCAGATCGTCTTCGCGACCTCGGACGGCGATGTCCGGCAGAACGACCTTTCCGACTTCACCAACGTCAAGCGCAACGGCAAGATCGCGATGAACCTGCCCGAGGGCATCACCCTCGTGAACGCCGCCATCGCCGATGAGAACGACGACATCATGCTGGTGACTGAGGCGGGCCGAGCCATCCGCTTCTCCACCACCGAGATCCGGGTCTTCAAGTCGCGCGGCTCCACCGGCGTCCGCGGCATTCGCCTGGCCGAGGGAGATCATGTTGTCTCGATGTCGATCATCCGCCACTTCGAGGCCAGCCCCGAGGAACGGGCCGCCTATCTCAAGCAACGCCGCCTGATGGCCGGGATCACCGAGGACGAAGCGGACGACGACGAGGAAACCGTTGCCGCAGGACAGCTTAGCACCGAACGTTACAGCGAGATGTCGGCCGCCGAGGACCTGATCCTTACCGTCACCAAGGGCGGCTCGGGCAAGCTTTCCTCCAGCCACGACTACCCGGTCCGCGGCCGTGGCGGCATGGGCGTCAAGGCGATCTCCCCGGGGCCCCGCGGCGGCCGGATCATCGCCTCCTTCCCGGTCGAGCTTTCCGACCAGATCATGCTGGCCACCGATACCGGCCAGTCGATCCGCGTCCCGGTCGACCAGATCAGCTTCCGCTCACGCAGCGCGGGCGGTGTCCGCGTCTTTGCTGTCGGACCCGAGGAAGAAGTCGTGTCCGTGGCCCGCGTCGCCGATCAGGGCGATGACGAGACTTGAGAACAGAGCTTGAAAACCGCCTCGCGGCCCTCGCGGCCGCGGGCGAGACCATCCCCTACGGCACGCTTGCGCGTGAGCTTGGCCTCAGCATGGCCGAGCTCACCGCCACCCTCGAAGCGCTGATGGAGATCGACGCCGCCCGGGGTCACCCGTTTCGCGCTGTCGTCCTGCGGCAACGGCTGTCAGCCGATCTGCTTCCCGCCCCGGGCTTTTTCCAGAAAGCCGCCGCCCTTGGGGCCGATATCTCGGACCCGGCCGCCTATACGGCAGACCTGCGCAGGCGCCTGTCGAGCGTCAAATAGAGCCACTTCTGTGCACAGATGCAAAGCTCCTCTGCCGCCACGGGGGTTTTCTCACCTCTGCTGCTCGCTAAAATAGCGAACCCGGCAAAAGACCGGGGCAGCGCTCAAGGGAACATCATGGAACAACTCAAGACCTACTCCCCGCTTATTGCCCGCCTCTTCATCGGCGGCTTCTTCCTCCTGGCCGGGGTCGGCAAGGTGGCCGACATCGCTGGCACCGCCGGCTACATCCAGTCCGTGGGCCTCCCCGGCTTCCTCGCCTGGCCGGCCGCGATCTTCGAAATTGCCCTCGGCCTCGCCCTTATCGTCGGCTACCAGATCCGCATCGCCGCCCTCGCGGGCGCGGCCTTCTGCATCGTCACGGCCGTGTTCTTCCACAACAACTTCGCTGACCAGACCCAGATGGTCATGTTCCTCAAGAACTTCTCGATCGCCGGGGCGTTCCTGATGTTCTTCGCCAACGGCGCGGGCAAACTTGCGCTCGACAAGGCCTGAGGCCTTCCGCCGGGGGCATTGCAGCCCCCGGCTTTCCTTTTCCGCCGTTCCGGCCTAAACCCCGGCGCATGAGCGAACCTCTTCACATCATCGGCGGCGGCATGGCGGGCTCAGAAGCCGCCTGGGCTGCCGCAAATCTTGGCGTCCCCGTGGTGCTGCATGAGATGCGGCCCAAGGTGGCCACTTTCGCGCACCGCACCGGCGACTTCGCCGAGATGGTCTGCTCGAACTCCTTCCGCTCGGACGATCACGAACGCAATGCCGTGGGCCTGATCCACTGGGAAATGCGTGCTGCGGGAAGTCTGGTCATGGAGATGGCCGAAAACCACCGCCTTCCTGCCGGCGGTGCTCTGGCCGTCGACCGCGACCCCTTCGCCCGCGCCGTGACCGAAAAGCTGAAATCGCATCCGCTGATTTCCACGTCCTATGAGGAAGTTACAGAGCTTCCCTCAACCGGGCACTGGATCATCGCGACTGGGCCGCTCACCAGCCCGGCACTGGCCCAGTCCATCCGCGCCGCGACAGGTTCGGACGCCCTGGCCTTCTTCGATGCCATCGCGCCGATCGTATATACCGAAAGTATAGACATGTCGGTCGCCTGGCTGCAAAGCCGCTACGACAAGGGCGAGACGGAAGACGAACAAAAGGCCTATATCAACTGCCCGATGACCCGGGATCAGTACGAAGCCTTCATCGACGCCCTGCTTGCGGCCGAGAAGACCGAGTTTCACGAGGGCGAAACCGCAGGCTATTTCGACGGCTGCCTGCCGATTGAAGTCATGGCCGAACGCGGCCGGGAAACTCTGCGGCATGGACCGATGAAACCCGTGGGCCTCACCAATGCGCATCAGCCGGGGGTGAAGCCATATGCGGTGGTGCAACTTCGCCGCGACAACAAGCTCGGAACGCTGCACAACATCGTCGGTTTCCAGACCAAGATGAAATACGGCGCGCAAACCGCTGTTTTCAAGATGATTCCCGGGCTGGAAAATGCCAGTTTCGCCCGGCTTGGCGGCATCCACCGCAACACGTTCATCAACTCGCCTACGCTTCTTGACGCCCAGATGCGGCTGAAGTCCCGCCCGTATATACGCTTCGCGGGCCAGATCACTGGGGTTGAAGGCTATGTCGAAAGCGCCGCGATGGGCCTTCTGGCAGGCAGAATGGCCGCGCACGATCTTCTCGGGCACGAGCTTTCTCCGCCACCGCCGGAAACGGCTATGGGGGCTCTCGTCACCCACATCACTGGCGGGGCCGAGGCGAAGACCTTCCAGCCGATGAACGTCAACTTCGGGCTCTTCCCCCCCATCGACGCCAAAGGCGGCCGCCGAGGCCGCAAGGACCGTTACAAGGCCTACACCGACCGCGCCAAAGACGCCTTCACGGCATGGCTTTCATAACCCGCTTCGCCCCCAGCCCGACCGGCCCGCTGCACTTGGGCCATGCCTATTCCGCCATCCTCGCCCATGACATGGCTCGCGCCGCCCGGGGCCGGTTCCTGCTGCGGATGGAGGATACCGATCTAGAACGCTGCCGCCCGGACTATGACGCCCTGATACAGGAAGATCTGGCCTGGCTCGGTCTCACCTGGGATGGCCCGATTCACCGCCAGTCGCAGCACATCCCCAGCTACAACTCCCGCCTCGAAGCCCTTGAGGACAAGGGCCTTCTCTATCCCTGCTCCTGTACTCGCTCCGACATCCGCGCGGCCCTGTCCGCCCCTCAGGAAGGCGTGGCCTTCAACGTCTATCCGGGCACCTGCCGTCATCGCAGCATGGCAACGCGAATGCCGGGCGACGCCCTGCGCCTTAACCTTGCCGCCGCGATGGACTCGCTTTCGGCCGCCGACCTCAGCTTCGGCGAAACCGGGCCTGTCCATGCCGGTCAGCACCGCGTCGACCCCGACCGGGCCATGCAGCAGATCGGCGACGTGGTCCTGTCACGCAAGGGTGAGGATATCGTCGCCTACTTCTTGGCCTCGGCGTTCGACGACTCCGATCAGGGCGTTACGCATGTGATACGGGGCGAGGATCTTTTCGACTTCACCCCGGTCCAGGTGATCCTGCAGCACCTCTTTGGTCTACCCACCCCCGTCTACCACCACCACCGCCTGATCCGCGACGATCAGGGCAAGCGTCTGGCCAAACGAGACGATGCACGGGCGATCCAGAAATACCGGGCTGAAGGCGCTAAGCCTGCCGATATCCGCCGGATGGTCGGATTACAGAATCCTTAACGCCTGCGACCAAGCCATTGCTTCAAAACGATGTTTCAGATTTGTCAACCGTGGACAGGCTGCAGGATCTCGACCTCCTCACCCCCCCGGATCGCCGTATAGAAGCACGACCGCCGGTTCGTGTGGCAGGCCGGCCCGTCCTGCTCGACCAGTGCCAGCAGGCAATCCCGGTCGCAATCCACGCGCAGCTCGACCAGCCGCTGGTGGTGCCCCGAGCTTTCCCCCTTCACCCAGAAGGTTCCGCGCGAGCGCGACCAGTAGGTGACCTTCCCGGTCTCCAAAGTCCGCGCGACCGAGGCCGCGTTCATCCAGGCGACCATCAGCACCTCGCCCGAGACGTGATCCTGCGCCACACAGGGGATCAGCCCTGCAGCATCATACTTTAGTGTGGCCGGGTCGAAAGACATGGGCTTCTCCTTGGCAGGCAGGCAGCGCGGGTCTACATAAGGGGTCACCGGGAAAAACACCATGAGCGACAGCGACCTCATCAAGCTCTACTCCACGCGTATTCTGGCGCTTGCGGCCGATATCCCGCATCACGGTCGCCTTTCTGCCCCGCAAGGCAGCGCCCGCCGCCGCTCGCCGCTCTGCGGCTCGACCGTCACGGCGGATGTCGTGGTGAAGGACGGCCGTATTGCCGACTTCGCCCAGGACGTGAAGGCCTGCGCTCTTGGCCAAGCCTCGGCGTCGGTGCTGGGATCGGTGGCGATTGGCCGGACACTTCCAGAGCTGCAGTCGGCCCGCGACGCCCTTCGCGCCATGCTGAAGGACGGAGGTCCAGTTCCATCTGCCCCGTTCGAGGCCTACGAAGTCCTGCTCCCCGCCCGCGACTACAAGAACCGCCACGCCTCGATCCTGCTGGCCCTGGAGGCGATCTGCGAGGCGACCGAGACTGCCCAGGCCGCCGCATAAAAAAAACCGCCGCGCGTCAGGGACGGCGGCGGCAGTAGCGCGTCTGGAAACGGCGGACGGAGAACCATGGCTCACATGGCGGGAAGACCGTCACCCTTGGGGGACAGAGCGCGGGGCAGAAACTCAGACGAGGCCAGGCATCGACAGCATGGCAAAGAGGAACACGAAAAGCGCGGCAAGGCCGACCAGATCCTCCACCGCGCCACGCGGGGTGCTGGAGAGCAGGGTCTTCATGGCGTCTTTCATCGCGTCCTCCATGCTTGTTGCTGAATTGTTCTCATATTGCGTTAACCATGTAAAGAACTTTTTAGGAACATACGAGAACAAAGCCAGACTAAGGGGATCAGCCGACGCTCATCAGCCGCAGGGCGCGGTCCTGATCCATGAGCCAGAGCAGCGCTCGGGCGGCCTGGCCACGGGGGCTGGAAAGCTCTGGGTCGTCATGCATCAGCTTGCGGGCATCAGTCTGCGCCAGAGCCATCAGGCTCGCCTGCCGTTCCAGATCGGCCACGCGAAACTTCGGCAGACCTGACTGCGCGGTTCCGATCAGATCGCCCGCACCGCGCATGGCCAGGTCTTCCTCGGCGATCCGGAACCCGTCTTCCGTGTCCCGGATCGTGGTCAGGCGCCGCGCGCCGGTCTCGTTGAGCGGGCCCTGATAGAGAAGAAGGCAGGTCGAGGCGGCCTCACCACGCCCTACCCGTCCCCGCAATTGATGCAGCTGCGCGAGGCCGAAGCTTTCCGCCTGTTCGATCACCATGATCGTCGCGTTGGGCACGTTGACGCCGACCTCGATCACCGTCGTCGCCACCAGAACCGAAGTCTCACCCGCAACGAACCGCGCCATGGCGGCATCCTTTTCGGCGGGCGGCATCTGACCATGCACCAGCCCGACCCGATCGCCCAAAGCCGCCCGCAGGTGCCGGAACCGCTCCTCGGCGCTGGCATAGTCGACGACCTCGGACTCCTCGACCAGAGGACAGACCCAATAGGCCTGCCGCCCCTCTGCCACTGCCTTGCGCAAATGGTCCACCACTTCGTCCAGCCGCTCGGAAGAGACCATCGCCGTGCGGATCGGTTTTCGTCCCGCAGGTTTCTCGTCCAGAATCGAGACATCCATGTCGCCATGCGTCGCCAACGCGAGGCTGCGCGGGATCGGCGTTGCGGTCATCACCAGCACATCCACCGCTGCCCCCTTTGCGCCAAGCTCCATCCGCTGGGCCACACCGAAGCGGTGCTGCTCGTCGACGACCGCCAGCCGCAAGTCCTTGAATTCCACATCCTTCTGGAAAACCGCATGGGTGCCGACCAGAATCGGAATGCGCCCCATGGCCAGATCTTCCAGCTTCATCGCCCGATCCGCCCCCCGGTCGCGGCCAGTAAGAAGCTCCAGTCGCACCCCCGCTGCCCGGGCCAGCGGCGCCAGGCCTTCAAAATGCTGTCGGGCCAGGATTTCCGTCGGCGCCATCATCACGCCTTGGCCGCCCGCCTCGACCGCGATCAGCAGCGCCTGAAATGCCACGAGGGTCTTTCCCGCCCCCACATCACCCTGCAACAGACGGTTCATCCGCAAGGGCTGCGCCATGTCGGCTTCGATCTCGGCCACAGCCCGGATCTGGGCCCCAGTAGGCTGATAAGGCAGGCTTTCCAGTACCTTGGCGCGCAAACTTCCTGTGCCTTGCGTGACAACCCCCTTGCTGCGCCGAAGGCGAGACCGTGCAATCGACAACGTCAGCTGGTGGGCGAAAAGCTCGTCATAGGCCAGGCGCTGTCGGGCGGGATGGGTGAAGGCCAGCGTTGCCGGGCCGTCCGGCGCATGGGCGGCCTTCAGGGCTGCGGACCAGTCCGGCCAGGCCTCGCGCGCCTTCAGGCCAGGGTCGATCCACTCCGCAAGCCCGGGCAGACGGGTCAGTGCCCCGGCGACCGCCTTGCCGACGACCCTTTGCGTCAGTCCGGCAGCCAGCGGATAGACCGGTTCATAGGCCGGGATCTCGGCCGCTTCCTCAGGCCGCAGCACATGGTCGGGATGGACCATCTGGGCCACCCCGTCAAAAAGCTCGACCTTGCCCGAGACGAGCCGCCGCTGACCGGTCGGCAAAAGCCGCTGCAGGGCCTCTGCCCGGGCATGAAAATAGACCAGCAGGAATTCGACCTTTGCATCACGGACATGCACCCGGTACGGCCCGCCCTTCCGGCGCGGTGGCACGTGCATGCCCACTTCGACCTCCACCGTCAGGGTCGCAGGCGGCGTTACATCCCGGACGGAGGGACGGAGTGCGCGGTCCACCCCGGAATGCGGCAGCAGGTAAAGCAGGTCCTTGGGTCGAGAAATCCCGAGCGCTTCAAAGGCTTTGGCGGCCTTTGGGCCCACACCCGGCAGCGTCTCCAGCCCCGCATAAAGCGGAAAGAGCACCTCGGGCCGGCTCATCCGCCGATCAGCCGCAGCCAGGCGTCCTCGTCGATGATCTCGACCCCTAGCCGCTCGGCCTCCTTGGCTTTCGACCCTGCGCCGGGGCCTGCGATCACCAGATCGGTCTTGGCGCTGACCGACCCTGCGACCTTGGCCCCCAAAGCCTCGGCCCTCGCCTTGGCCTCGGCCCGGGTCATCTTCTCCAGCGTGCCGGTAAAGACCACGGTCTTTCCCGCGACCGGCGATTCCACCGGGCCGCGTGCTCGCACGGGCTGAATGTTCAGCTCACCGGCCAGGGCATCGATCGCGGCCCGCTCACCCAGGTTTGCAAAAGCATCCACGAGGCTTTGCGCCATGACCGCGCCAACCCCGTCAATTGCGGTCAGTTCCGCCCAGGCCGCATTGCCGGGACGCGCCTCGGTTGCCGCAGACTCGAAGGCCTCCCAAGTGGAGTAGTGCCGGGCAAGAAGCCCGGCCGCGACTTCGCCAACGTGGCGGATGCCAAGCGAGAAGATCAGCCGGTCCAGCGGAATCGTCCGCCGCGCCTCAATCGCCGCGAAAAGCTTGGCGGCAGAGACTTCGCCAAAACCATCTCGATTTTTGAGCTTTTGCAGTGGGTTGGCCGAATCTCTTGATGCAAGCGTGAAGATTTCGGCCGGGGTCTTTACTGGAAGCGTTTGGTCCTTGAAGAACATCTCGACCTGCTTGGCACCCAGGCCCTCGATATCGAAAGCGCTGCGGCTGACGAAGTGCTTCAGCCGTTCGACCGCCTGCGCGGGGCAGATCAGTCCGCCCGTACAACGACGGACGGAATCGCCCTCCTCACGATGCGCCTCGCTGCCGCACTCGGGGCAAAGAATTGGAAAAACATAGGGTTGCGCGTCACTCTTGCGGCGGCTCAGGTCGACGTCGGCGACCTTGGGGATAACGTCGCCCGCCCGGTAGACCTGCACCCAATCACCGACGCGGATGTCCTTGCCACCCCGGATTTCCTGACTCCGGCTGTCACGGCCAGCGATGTAGTCCTCATTGTGAAGTGTCGCATTGCTGACGACGACGCCCCCCACTGTCACCGGTTTCAGCCGCGCGACAGGTGACAGCGCCCCGGTGCGACCGACCTGGATGTCGATGCCCAGAAGCTCGGTCCAGGCGAGCTCGGCCGGGAACTTGTGCGCAATGGCCCAGCGAGGGGTGGAGGAGCGGAAGCCAAGCCGCGCCTGCAGGGCAAGGTCGTTCACCTTGTAGACGACCCCGTCGATGTCGTAGCCGAGCGTGGCCCTCTGGCTTTCGATCAGGCGGTAATGGGTCAGGAGCGTCTCGGGTCCGTCGCAAAGCACGGTCAGCGGATTTGTCTGGAAACCCAACGCCTTGAGGCGCTGGATCGCCTCGAACTGGGTATTGGCCAGGGGCTGGGACAACTCGCCCCAGGAATAGGCAAAGAACCGAAGCGGACGCGAGGCGGTGATTGCTGCATCGAGCTGGCGGAGGGAGCCGGCGGCTGCATTGCGGGGATTGGCAAAGGTCTTGTCGCCTGCTGCCACCGCGCGCGCATTCAGCGCGGCAAAATCGGCATGGGACATGTAAACCTCGCCCCGGACCTCCAGTACCTCGGGCGCGCCGGTCAGGCGCTGGGGGATGTCGGCGATCGTACGGGCGTTTTCGGTGACGTTCTCGCCCACCTCGCCATCGCCCCGGGTCGCAGCCTGGATCAGCACCCCGCTTTCATAGCGCAAGGACAGCGACAGCCCGTCGATCTTCGGCTCTGCGGTATAGGACAGCACTCCACTATGGCCGAGGAACTTGCGTACCCTGTCATCGAAATCCGCCACGTCCTCGGACGCGAAGGCGTTTTCCAGGGAAAGCATCCGCACCCGATGCGCGATCTTCCCGAAGCCGTCCGCAACAGCGGCCCCAACTTGATCCGAGGGCGAATCGGCCCGTTTGAGGGCAGGAAACCGCGCCTCGACTGCGGTGTTCCGCTGCTTCAGCGCGTCGTACTCCGCGTCCGATATCTCGGGCGCGTCCAGCATGTGATAGGCCGTGTTCGCTGCCGCAATTGCCTGAGCCAGACGGGCAAGTTCGGCCCGCGCTTCGGCTTCCGTCAGCTCTTCGACCGGCTTTTCCGCCATGCCCGCCCCCCTGGTTTCGCCAAAGGTTAGGCGGCGGGCGCGCAGAGGTAAAGATCAGGCGCTGGCCGCGAGCTTGGCCGCCGCCGCTACCGGATCGCGCAGCACGTAACCGCGACCCCAGACGGTCTCGATGTAATTCTCGCCCCCTGTCGCCTCAGCCAGTTTCTTGCGGAGCTTGCAGATAAAGACGTCAATGATTTTTAGTTCCGGCTCATCCATACCGCCGTAAAGATGGTTGAGGAACATTTCCTTGGTCAGGGTGGTGCCCTTACGCAAGCTGAGAAGCTCCAGCATCTGATATTCCTTGCCGGTCAGATGCACCGTCTTGCCTTCGACATCGACGGTCTTTGCATCAAGATTGACCGAAACCTGCCCGGTCTTGATCACCGACTGGCTGTGGCCTTTCGAGCGGCGAATGATTGCGTGGATGCGGGCCACCAGCTCTTCGCGGTGGAAGGGCTTGGTCAGGTAGTCATCGGCCCCGAAACCGAAGCCTTTCAGCTTGTTTTCCGTGTCATCCGCACCGGAAAGGATCAGGATCGGGGTTTCCACCCGGGCCTGGCGGACTTGGCGGAGGACCTCATGCCCGCTCATGTCCGGCAGGTTCAGGTCCAGAAGGATCAGGTCGTAATCGTAAAGCTTGGCCAGATCGATGCCGTCTTCGCCCATATCGGTGCAATAGACGTTCAGGTTTGCATGGGTCAGCATCAATTCGATGCTGCGCGAGGTGGTAGGGTCGTCCTCAACAAGCAGAATGCGCATTCTTTATAAACTCCGCTCCGTGGTTCATCGTTAACGACTTTGCCGGTCAATGGTTAACCGAGCGTTACTATGCCAGAGGGAGAGAACGAAACAATTTAAAGTTGTCGGAATTTCTGGATGGCCGTGACTTTCAGGCCCTCATCGCCATGCAGCGCCACCGCCGTGCGCCAGAGCGCGAACTCTTCCTCTGACAGGGAATAGCGTTCCAGCGCCTCTTTCTCAGAGATGAGCCCAAAGACCACGGCGCGAACCACCACGGCCTTGCGGCTGGCAACCCAGCGCTGTGTATCGGCGGGAGGCAGGTCGGCCCGGCTGAGCAGGCTGCCATCCGGAAGGGTGATCTGGCGCGGGCCGTCAACACGTTTCAGAAACATCGTCGTTCCCTCATTGATTTCGGGCAGAATGACGGAACAGGCTTAATCAAAGCTGAAACGGGGGATTGAGAGTGCACAGCATTTTCATATATTCCCCATCATTCCCGTAACCCGGACAATCCGATGCCGCGCGACGTCGCACTGAACTCTCTTGGCCTGCCGAAACCCCCGTCCGAGACGCGGGTCGTCGTCGCCATGTCCGGAGGCGTCGACAGCTCGGTCGTGGCCGCAATGCTGGCCGAGGAAGGTTATGACGTCGTTGGCGTGACGCTGCAGCTTTACGACCACGGCGCGGCTCTGGCCAGGAAAGGCGCCTGCTGCGCGGGACGCGACATCCACGATGCCCGGCGCGTGGCCGAAACGATGGGCTTTCCGCACTACGTCCTCGATTACGAGAACACCTTCCGCGAGGCGGTGATCGAGGAGTTTGCCGATGCCTACCTGGCTGGCGCGACCCCGGTGCCCTGCATCCGCTGCAACGAACGCGTGAAGTTCAAGGATCTGCTGGCCACCGCCAAGGACCTGGAGGCCGATTGCATGGCCACGGGTCATTATATCCAGCGCAAGCTCGGGGCCACCGGGCCAGAGCTTCACCAGGCCGCCGATCCCGCGCGCGATCAGAGCTACTTCCTCTTCTCGACCACGCCCGAGCAGCTTTCGTACCTGCGCTTTCCGCTGGGGCACCTGGCGTCGAAAGCCGAGACCCGCGCCTTGGCAGCAAAATACGGCCTGCCAGTTGCCGACAAGCCGGACAGCCAGGACATCTGCTTTGTCCCGAACGGCAACTATGCGGCGGTCATCGAGAAGCTGCGCCCCGGCGCGGCCGATCCCGGTCAGATTGTCGACCTCGACGGGACTGTCCTGGGCGAGCATCGCGGCGTGATCCATTACACGATCGGCCAGCGCAAGGGACTTGGCATCGGCGGCCTCGGTGAGCCGCTTTATGTGGTGAAGCTTGACCCTGAAACCCGCCGCGTGATCGTCGGGCCCAAGGCCGCGCTGTCGACGCGGATCATTCCGGTCCGGGAAATCAACTGGCTGGGCGATGCCCCCTTCGACAGCCAGGCGGAATGGCATCTGAAGGTAAAGGTCCGCTCTACCCGCCCGCCGCGTGAGGCGATCATCCGACCAACCGGCCCAACCACGGCCGAGGTCGAGCTGCTGGCCGCCGAGGACGGGGTCAGCGCCGGGCAGGCTTGTGTCTTCTATGCCCCTGAAGGCTCCCGCATCTTTGGCGGTGGCTGGATCTGGAAAGGAACCCCCGCGTGAAATCCCTGCTTGTCGCCGCCTTTTTGACCCTGCCCCTGCCTGCCCTGGCCGAAACCCGTGAGGAACGGGTCGCCATCGCTCAGGAGTATGTCGAGCTTGCGCTGCAGGGCTTTGACATGGCCACGATGATCGAGACGATGTATCAGCCGATCCTGCAGCAGGTGGCCGCCGGTGGCCAGACGCTCAGCGAGGCGCAGGTGGCCGAGATCCGGCAGCTTTATCTGGACACGTTCACCGATCCGCTGACCCAGCTCATGCGCGACCAGTCCGAGATCATGGCCGACATGATGACACTGGCCGAAATCACGGCGCTGCGCGACTTCTATGCGACGCCGGAAGGGAGGTCGGTCATGGCGAAGTTGCCGCAACTGACGGCAGCCCAGCAGCCCGGGATCCTGAAGATTGTGAACGAGAACATGGAAGCGCTGATGCCGCAGGTTCTTGCGATCATCAACGGCGAAGCTCCCGCGCCCTAAGGCGAGTTGGTCCGGAGCGCGGCCAGGGTCTGACCGCGCCCCGCAATGTCCTCACGCCGAAGGCGCGTCGTCACCCGGCAGGGTAAGCAGGTTCTCCGAGGCGAGCCCACTGCCCAGTGTGTAGTTCACCAGATCCGTCATGGTGAAACGACCGCCCGAGCCAAGCTTCGGCACGAAACCCGGCTCTTGCACCAGATACGAGGCCTTGTCCTTCAGCATGAGCGCAACGAAGGTCCGCGCCACGATTTCGGCACCGACCCCGGCAAGCCGGTTGCCGGCGGCCCGCACCTCGGCTTCGCGCAGGCAATAGTACCAAAGCGGCGCCTGACCGCTTCCGACCTGACCAAGTGCGGGCCCGACGGTGTTCGTCCAGGTCTCGGCCTCGCTCATCACCGGAATGCCAAGATGGGCCGCCAGTGCCTGACCCGAGGGCAGACGCATGTCGATCCCGCGTTGCAGGTTGCGCGAGGCCAGCGAACGCTGGCGCAGGGGATCATCCTTCGGCACGATGTTCGTGGGCAGTGTCAGAAGAGGCCCGGAGATCCTGGTGTCGATGAACTTGCTGGCCTGGGCTGACGGTCCGAAGAAGAACCCCCAGTTCACACGCAGCTGCGCCGGAACCGGCCGGAAGCCCCTGAGGTCGCCGACGCTGTCCGGCGCATCGGGGATGTTGGGGAAAAGCACCGCCACGCGCGGCGGACCGCCCGGCGCTGCCCCTGCCCCCAGCGCATAGCCCGGCCGAACCTGGCTGTGGCCGAACCGGTAGGCTGCAACCGAGAATTCCACCGGCATGTAGGCGTGTTCGCTTTCAAACAGGAAGGGCGGCGCGGCCAGGGTCGCGGCCGTCAGGTTGGTTCCGACCAGACGCGGCAGGAACTCATTCATGACCAGCCATTGATAGTGCCAGCGCACAAAGGTCTGCGTTGCCTCGAACCGTGACTTTCCTGCCGGGACGTCCGGGAACTCGGTCTCGTAAACCTTGTTGTGGAACTTGATGAACAAGAGGTGCAGCTGAGAGATCAGGCTATTCTCGTCATTGCGCGGATCACCGATGATTGCGCGACCCTGCCGGTTGCGCTGCAGATCCTCGCCGTCCTCGGACAAAAGGAGCGGCCCGGGCTTTCCGTCGACATAGAGGTAGGGCTGGACCGACGGTCCCAGACCATATACCGAGTCAAGCTCGAGAGCAGGGGTACGAAAGTTGGTCGTGCCATCGACATCGACCTGACGTTCCAGGATCGAGGTCGTGTCAAGCGTCAGGTCATGATCGACGAACTGGCCGAGGAACGTGTAGCCGGCCTTGATCCGGGGATTGTCCTGCGTCGGATCAAAGCCGCTGCCGCCGTTCATCGGACCGGGCGAACCGTCGGCCCTTGTCGGTTCACCCAGCTTGTCGGGTCCGGGATCGAAGGACTTGAGCGACCGCAACCAAGGGAACATCCGCCCAAATCGGCCAGGATCGTTGAAACGCCCGCGCGGAATTTCGGGCTCGCGATAATTGAATCCATGCATGGAAAAGCTCCATCGGAAAAGGTGATTGAAAAGGTCTTGCAAAAGGCGTCGTCAAAAGTGCCCCAATCTGGGCACCCGCCTACAATACCATAGACTGTACGCGCATTGTATCCGTATTACCGGAAGGCGAGGTCCGGAATACCCGTCCAGCGCTTTATCGCCGATCGAGAGCCGCTAGGACTGATCGCGCCGCCCTGAGCCCGGGCGGATCGCCGCCCTGCCCCAACCGCTGCATCGTCACCGTCATCGCCGCCTCTTGCGCCCCTGGATCGGCCAGCACCGCCTCAAGCGCAGGAACGATCCGGTCGGGACGACAGTCCGGACCGATGAATTCCGGGACGACGCGCGTCTCGCTGACGAGATTCACCAAGGTCACGGTTTCGATCAGCGCCGCCCGCCGCATGAGCCAGAGCGTAAGCGGATGCATGTCATAGGCGATGACCATCGGGCAGCCATTTGCGGCCAGTTCCAGCGAAACCGTCCCCGAGGCAGCCAGCGCGACATCGGCCGCTGCAAAAGCGCCGCGCTTCTGGCCCGGTTCCTCGATGATCTCGGGTTTCACCGACCACCCCGCCGTCATATCGCGGACGAGACCCGCCACTCCGCGCACGGTCGGCAGGGCGACCCGCAGGTCTGGGTGGCGTGCCCGCAACTGTCCCACGACTTCGCCGAAAATCGGCGCCAGGCGCATGACCTCCCCCTTGCGCGATCCTGGCAGCGCCAGAAGGAGCGGACCCTCGCCCTGGAACAAGGCCTTCTCGTCAGGCGCGGCCAGCGGCTCGGCCACCACCGGATGGCCAACGAAGTCACAGGTCATGCCAGCGGCTGTCATGTAGGGCGGCTCGAACGGCAGGAGGGCCAGCACATGGTCGATGACCCTCGCCATCTTCGCCGCCCGCCCCGGGCGCCAAGCCCAGACCGAGGGCGCGACATAGTGGATGGTCCTGACCTCGGGCCGCGCCGCCCGGACGATGGCCGCCACCCGCAAGCAGAAATCCGGACTGTCGATCGTCACCAGCGCCTGGGCACCGCTTGCCAGCACTGCGGCAGCGGTCTCGCGGATGCGGCCTTTCAGATGAAGATACTTTGGCAGAACCTCGGCGATCCCCATCACCGAAAGCTCCTCCATCGGGAAAAGGCTCTCCAACCCTTCCGCCTGCATGAGCGGACCACCGACCCCGGCAAAGCCGGCCTCCGGCGCAAGGGTCTTGAGCCCCGCCATCAGCGCCGCCCCAAGCCGGTCACCCGAGGGTTCGCCCGCAACCAGGAAAAGCTTCAACGGGCCGCTCATCGATGGACTTCGCCCACTTTTCGCAACGGCGCGCCCCGCAAAGCAAGCGCTGAGCTTGTCCCGGTCATGCCCTTGCCCAGAGGAAGAGGCCAAGCTCCGCTGCCAGGGCCTGCATGGCAGGAAGATCAAGACAGATGACCGAGCCCGCCTCGAAGGCAATCCCGCCAAGGCCAGCTTGCGCAACGCCGCGCAGTGTGTCCGGGCCGAGCGTCGGCAGGTCGATCCGCCGGTCCTGGCCTGGCTTTGCCGCCTTGTAGAACACGCCCTTCCCCCGCGCCGGATCGGGGCGCAGGCCAATGCTCAGTCCCGCGACCGAGGCCAGCATCGCATCGGTTCCCGGCAGTGCCTCGACGCCAAGGCACAGCCCCTGGACGACAACCGCACCCTGGCCCACGTCGACTGCGCCAAGCGCCGCCACAATCGCTGCCGCCCGCGCGGCATCGGCCTCATCCCGTGGACCGGGCGCCCCGGCCAGTACTCCCGCCCCGGGCAGCAGCGTCGGCGCCACATCCTCGACCCCGGCCACGGCAAGGCCCGCCTCTTCGAAAATCTCCAGCACCGCCCGCAAGGTGGCATCATCACCCGCCGCCATAGCCTGCATCAGGCGCGGCACCAGTGCTGCCGTATCCGGATCGAAGAGCGCCGGATCAAGTCGCGGCCTTGTCACCGCACCAGCAAAGATCACCCGTTCGATGCCCCGATCTTCCAGCGCGCGCAGGAAGGGCACGAGCCGCTCTACCCGGAATGGCAGATCGACACCGATTCCTTCCGGCGCGAACCCCTCAAGGGCCGCGACAAGCGGCGCATCGGCCATGGCGGCGACCAGTGCGGCGGGCAGCCGCCCCCGTCCGCCAATGAGTGCCGTTTTCACCGGCCGCCCTTCGGGGTCAGGAAGCTCCGGTCCGACTTGGACAGGATGAAATCCGCGATCTCGCGCACGAGCGCGTTGTCGCTTTCCTCGGCCAGCTTCCGGGCGCGGTCAAGGAAACTGCCCTCTTCCTGTGCCAGCGTCTGATAGGCGGCCCGCAGTGCGGTGATCCCCGCGCGGTCAACTCCGCGCCGCTTGAGACCGACAAGGTTGAGCCCGTCAAGCTCGCCCCGCGGTGCCTGCACGAGGCCATAGGGGATCACGTCATTCGTCACCATCGTGACCGCACCGATGATCGCGCCCTGCCCGATCCGGACCCATTGATGCACGCCCGAAAGGCCACCCACGATCACGTCATCGCCCAGCACGCAGTGCCCGGCAATGGCCACGTTGTTGACCAGGATCACCCGGTCGCCGATCTGGGCGTCGTGGCCCACATGCGCACCGGTCATGATCAGGCAGTCATCGCCCACCCGCGTGACCCCGCCACCACCCTCGGTTCCGGTGTTCAGCGTAGCGGCCTCGCGGATGCGGCACCGTTTGCCGACGACAAGCCGAGTCCGCTCACCGTGATATTTGAGGTCCTGCGGGACTTCACCGACCGTCGCAAAGGGGAAGATCACCGTCTCGTCGCCGATCTCGGTCCAGCCGGTGACGACGGCATGACTTTTCACCACGACGCTTGCACCAAGGGTGACTTCCGGCCCGATCAGAACGAGGGGCCCGATCACGCAATGCGCGCCGATCACCGCACCCGGCTCTACCACGGCCGAGGCATGGACGCTGGCTGTTGGATGGATGCTCATGCTTTCGGGACGTCGAACATCGCCATGAAGGTCGCCTCGCAGGCAAGCTCGCCATCGACCTTGGCGTGGCCTTCGAACTTCCAGACCCGACCACCGCCCCGCAGCGCACGGACATGCAGCTCCAGCACGTCACCCGGCACCACCTTGCGGCGGAACTTGACCCCGTCGACACCCATGAAGAAGACCTTGGCCTGCTTGTCCACCAGGTCCATCGACAAACCAACCAGAACGCCCGAAGTCTGCGCCATCGCCTCGATGATCATGACGCCCGGAAAGATCGGCATGCCCGGGAAATGGCCCTGGAATTGCGGCTCATTCAAAGTGATGCACTTGATGCCAACGCAGGATTCGTTCAGCACGATGTCCCGGACCTTGTCGATCAGCAGGAACGGGTAGCGGTGCGGGATGATGCGCTGGATCAGCTCAAGATCGGCGGTTGTCGTCACGGTTGCATCCATCGTCTCATCCCCTCACGGCGCAAAGGCCCATGGCTTTTGCTCTAGCTAGCAAGTCGCTTCGCCCGAAACAAGTTCATGGCCGCCACCCCAACTATGGCGCGCTTGGTTCGTCCGGCGCTGCCGCCAGGGCCGCATCAACCTTGGCGATGGCTTCGTCAGTTACATCGATAGCGGAAAGCGAGATGATCACCATCTGCTTGTCGACTATGGCCACGGCCTGCTTTTCGTTCAGAAGCTCGCCCAGAATCGGGACAGCCACCCGCAGGAATTCCTGGCGGTCCTTTTCGCGCGCTTCCGCAAGAAGGCGGGCCTTTGCATCCTGGTTTTTCCGGATCTCCTCGACCTTCACGTCGAAGGCTTCCGCCCGGGCCGCGAACTCGGCCGCGGGAAGTGTCTTGCGAAGCTCGGTCAGGGCAAGCTCTTCGGCGACCAGCTCGGCCTCGATCCTCTTGTTCTCCTGCTCAAGCTCGGTGGTCGCCGCGCGTTCTCGCGCGATCGCGGCCCGACCAAAGGCCGATTCGACGAACAGACGTTCCTGATCCAGCGTCAGGAGTGCGGATTGCACCTCCTGCGCCCAGACCGGCGTCGTCAAAAACATCGCCACGGCGGCAAGCCGAACCAGCGGCCCGGCGCGCGCCCTTCTGCGCCGCAGCCAGGGCATCAGAACTTTGTCGAGATGGTCAGGTCGAAGCTCTGTTCCTTGTCATAGTCTTCCTTCTTCAGTGCGTGACTGAAGTTGAAGCGCAAGGGTCCGATCGGTGTTGACCAGAAGACCGAGAAGCCGACCGATGCCCGCGGATTGAAGCTGTCATCGACGGAGCCACCACCATCATTGTCAAGGCTCCAGACCGAACCCACGTCCATGAACGCGCCGCCCGTGATGCCATATTCCTCGGGCAGGCCCAGGGGGAAGTCCGCCTCGAACCGCGCCACGGCAAAAAGGTTTCCGCCAAGCGCGTCGTCATCGGTCGCACCAAGATCGCGCGGGCCGATCCCGTTCGGCTCGAAGCCGCGGATCTTGCCATTACCGAAGAACCGGTCGGTCACTCGGGTCACGTTGCCGCCGAGCGAGGTGATCGCGCCGCCCTCGACGATAGCCCGCAGTGTGACTTCCTCGTTCATGATCTTCGTTTCGGCCAGCGCCAGCGCCGTGGTCTTCACATACTTGCTGTCACCGCCCAGCCCGGCGAAATCCTGGCCAAAGCGCAGCAGCACGCCGCCCTTCGGGTTAAGGCCGGTGATCCGATTGTCATATTCGTATGTGTAGCCCAGCGAAACGGTGTTCAGCGCTCCCCGCGCCTCTTCGGCCGTCAGGATGGCCGAGTCGCCATCGTAGTTGTAGATCTTGTCTTCCGAGACCCCCAGGCGCAGGTCGATCGACGACTGTTCGCCCAGCGGAAAGCCGATGCCCGTCGTGAAGCCGATGTTGCGGGTGTCATAGACCGAGAAGTCGGATTCCGAGGTCTTGTAGAACCCGCCCACCGAAAAGCTGAGCTCGCGCCCCAAAAGGGCGGGCTCGGTGAAGCTAAAGCTGGAGTTCTGGTTCGAACTCGCCGTCGAAATCGACAGCGAAAGCCGCTGCCCGCGACCCAGGAAATTCGACTCCGAGAACCCGATGTTGAAGCCGGTCCCGCTGGCCACCGAATAGCTGAGGCCGAAGCTGAGCGAACCGGTCGGCTGTTCCTCGACATCGACGTTGACGACCACCTGGTCAGGGGCCGAGCCCTGGTCGGCATTGACCTGCGCGTCGGCAAAGAAGCCAAGCGCGCGGATCCGTTCGGCAGACTGGCGGATTTCGCGCGGGTTGAACGGGTCGCCCTCGACCGTACGGAACTGTCGGCGGATCACCTGGTCCAATGTCGTCGTGTTGCCCTCGATGTCGATCCGTTCGACAAAGACCTTTTCTCCGCGGACGATGGCGAATTCGATGTCGACCGCCTGATTGCGGTCATCACGGGTGACGCGTGGTTCGACCCGGATGAAGGTCAGGCCCTTCTTCAGAGCCAGGTTTTCCATCCGGGTGATGTTGTTGTCGATCAGAAGCGGCGAATAGGTCTGGCCTGCGCGGATCTTCTGTGCCGCTTCGAATTCGGCCGCATCGACACCTTCCACTTCCGAAACCGTCGTGGTCTTGCCGATCTTGTAGGGCAGCCCTTCGCGCACCGTGAAGGTCAGGAAGGTCGCATCGCGCTCACGGCTCACTTCGGCGCTGGCATCCAGCACCTGGAAGTCGATGTAGCCACGCGACAGATAGAATTCGGTCAGGACCTGCCGATCAAGATCCAGACGCTCGGGGATGAAAGTGTCGCGCTGGATCAGGTTGCGCAGGAAACCGGCCTGCTTGGTCTCCAGTACTTGGCGCAACCGGCGGTCCGAAAAGGCCTTGTTGCCGACAAAGGTGATGCGCTCGTTCTCGACCACACGACCTTCGGTGATCTCGAAGACCAGGTCGACGCGGTTGTCGGAACGGCGAATGATCTTCGGCGTCACCGAAGCGGCAAGCCGGCCCGCAACCCGATAGGCCTCGGCAATCGCGGCGGCATCAGATTCGGCCAGGCTTGGCGAATAGATGCGACGCGGCTGGGACTGGATCAGCTCGGCCAACTTCTCGTCCTTGAGCCGCTTGTTGCCCTCGATGCTGATCACGTTGACGATCGGATATTCGACAACCCGGATCAGCAGGGTCGAACCCTGGGGAATCAGCTCTACCGTTTCGAAGAGGCCCGAGTTCAGGATGCGCTGGTAGGCGTCGTTCAGCAGAGCTGCCGAGACCTCTTCGCCGCGGCTGATTCCGGCGTAGTTGAGGATCGTCGCATTATCGACGCGCTCGTTGCCTTCGACCGTTACGTTCGAAAAGGAAAAGACTTGTGCAAAGGCGGGCGAAAGGAACGGTTGCGAAGCCGTTGCCGCGCCGATGAAAACCGCCGTTGCCAGCAGACGAGCCCTTGCCCTTGCCCGGTCCGACCGCCCCATGGCCGCGCGTTGGGTCATCCGCATAATGCATCCTCGCCGTATATTCTTGTTACCGGACTGACTACCGGGAAAGCCAAGCTTTGTCAAAAGCCTGCGGTTCCTGTGGATAACTTGGCAAGATGTTGTGCCGGAAGCGCAATGTCACCGGGGTAAGGCTTTTCCTACCCGAGGCACATTATGCGGTCAGACACAAAGAAGATCGCGGCTAAGCCCGAAGACCATGATGGTAAGAACAAGGGTCAGGCCAACGGTCATCAGCACCCGCAGCGCACGTTCCGATGGGGCCCGCCGCGTCACTGCTTCGTAGGCGTGAAACACCAGATGGCCGCCGTCGAGCACCGGGATCGGGAACAGGTTCAGGATCCCCACACCCAGGGACAACACAGCCAGCATCGACACAAAGCTTTCCGCCCCGTTCCGTGCCGCGTCGCCCATCGTCTCGGCCATGCCGATGGCGCCCGAAAGATTGCAGCTGCTGATCACGCCCTGGATCATGTGCCACATGCCCGAAAAGGTCACTGTGGTCATCATCCACATGTTCTGGCCCGCATTGGTGGCGGCCTCCCAAAGGCCGACATTGCGGACGGCGGGCTCGAAGAACATGCCGGAATAGAGCCCGATGAGGTAGCGTTCGGTGAAGCCGCCGTTGCCGTCATCGACTGTGCGGATGCGCGGAGTGATGGCGATCTCGAAACTCCGGCCATCCCGCCAGACCACCAGGGGAACAGGCTGGCCCTTGCTCTCGGCCACGATGTCGGGAAGCTCGGCAAAGTAGCGCACCTCGCGTCCGGCCGCCTGCAGGATCACGTCCCCCTCCTGAAGCCCCGCGTCCATCGCCGCCGACCGGATCTGGATCTCGCCGATGACTGCCGCCTGAGGGTGCGGTCCCGAAACGACCAGCTCATCCGTGCCGCGCCGCACCGTATAATCGAGCCGCGTTTTGCCCTGCAGGGCGTCGGTGACCGTGCCAAAGCTTGTCCAGTCCGGCGTCAGCTGCCCATCGACCGCCAGGATCACGTCGCCTTCGACCAGGGTCGGTCCGTCAAAGGGAAAGTCCCGCATGCTGCCGACCGACGGCTCTTCGCGCGGTACGCCCACCGCCAGGAGCAGGCCTGCCAGCAGCACGAAGGTCAGCAGGAAATTGGCCACCGGCCCCGCCGCGACCGTCGCCGACCGCGCCCAAAGTGGCGCCCCGGTCATCGTGTGACGCCGCTCATCTGCCGAAAGGCCCGAGATATCCCCGGCCCGCACCGAACTTGCATCGGCATCGCCCAGGAATTTCACATAGCCGCCAAAGGGAATGGCTGCGACCTGCCAGCGCGTCCCACGCTTGTCGGTACGGCTGAAAAGCACCGGCCCGAATCCGATCGAGAAGACCTCGGAACGGATGCCCGACCAGCGGCCAACGACGTAGTGGCCGTATTCGTGGACGAAGACGATGACCGAAAGGCCGATGATGAAGAAGACCACCGTCCAGGCCGTGCCGCCCAGGGCACCGATCAGGCTTTCCATCATGCGTCTCCTGCCATCCGGCGCGCCGTCTCGACCGCCCTTACCCTTGCCAGATGGTCCATCGCCAGCACATCCTCAAGTCCATTCAGCAGATTTGATCCACCAAGTTCTGGATCAAGCGCCGCCAGGGTCCTTTCGACCAGCTCGGCCATCCGCATGAACCCCAGGCGGCCAGCAAGGAACTGATCCAGCGCCACTTCCTTGGCGGCATTGAAGGCCGCACCGCTCAGGCCACGTCGCGCCATCACGTCTCGCGCAAGTCGCAGCGCCGGATAGCGCGCGAGATCGGGCGCGCGGAAGGTCAGGCTTGCGATCCGGGCAAGGTCCAGTCGGGCGACCGGCAAGTCGGCCCGTTTCGGCCAGTTCAGCGCATAGCCGATGGAGTGGCGCATGTCGGGCGCGCCGAGATGCGCCATGATCGCCCCGTCGCGGTAGCCAACCATGGAATGGATCAGGCTCTCGGGGTGGATGATGACTTCGATCTGATCCGGTTCGACTCCAAAGAATTCACGCGTTTCAATGACTTCCAGGGCCTTGTTGAACATGCTGGCCGAATCGATGGTGATCCGCTGCCCCATCGCCCAGTTCGGATGCGCCAGGGCATCCTCGACCCGGGCAGCGGCGAGGGCCTCAAGCGGCCAATCGCGCAAAGCGCCCCCGCTGGCGGTCAGGACGATCCGCTCGACCGCGGCGATATCCTCGCCCACCAGCGCCTGGAAGATCGCCGAATGCTCGCTGTCCACCGGAAGGATCCGCGCACCGTGGGCGGCGGCTTCGGCCATCAGAAGCGGACCTGCCGTCACCAGGCTTTCCTTGTTGGCAAGCGCGAGGGTCGCCCCATGGCGCAGCACGCGCAGGCCTGGCACCAGACCGGCAGCCCCGACAATGGCGCTCATCACCCAGTCGGCGGGCCGGTCTGCCGCCTCGGCGATCGCCTCGGGCCCGGCCGCCACCGCCACGCCCGACTCGGCAAGCCGCTCGCGCAGTTCGACCAACCCGTCAGGGTCGGCACAGACCGCCACTTCGGCCTGCAATTCCCGCGCGATTTCGGCCAGCCGGGCGACGTTTCGGCCGCCGGTCAACGCCACAACCCGAAAGGCACCAGCGCCCCCGGCGCGGCGCAACAGATCAACCGTCTGTTCGCCGACCGACCCCGTCGCGCCGAAGATCGAGATGCTGCGCACCCATCAGCCCCCGAGCAGGACAGAGACCGGGGCGAGAAGACCCAGCGCCTTCACCGCGACGACCGCGCCGATCAGGGCATCGAAGCGATCCAGCACCCCGCCATGCCCGGGGATCAGGTTCGAGGCATCCTTCACCCCTGCCCGGCGCTTGACCCAGCTTTCGGCGATATCGCCCATCTGCCCGGCAAAGGCCACCAGTGCCGAGACCGGCACCAGAAGCCAGCTCGCCCCGCCAATGGCCACGAAACCAATTCCAACGGCTGCTGCGCCGATCCACCCGGCCACGGTGCCAGACCAGGTCTTCTTCGGGCTGATCGCGGGCCAGAATTTCGGGCCGCCCAGCATCCGGCCTGCGAAATAGCCCAGCACATCCGAGGCCACGACCACCGCCACAAGCCAGAGGATGACCGAGGTTCCCCCGCCTTCGCGCAGGTCGACCAGCCCGTAGCCCGCGAGCATGATCGCCAGCGCATAGGCACCCGCCAGCCGACGGTCCCGACGCGGTGTCAGGATCAGCATGATCGTCGGCACGATGAGGAACAGTGCAGCGACGTCACTGCGCAACACCAAAGCCGCAAGCAAGGCGGCCCCGGCCGCCACGGCCAGCGTCATCGGTGAGCGACGGCGCGAGGGGGCTGTCATCGTGGCCAGTTCCCAGATCATCACGGCGGTCAGGACAATCACCAGGGCCGCAAAGGCGGTTCCGCCCAGCCAGATCTCCAGGGCGCCCACCGCGACCATGATGATCGCCGACAGGACGCGGGTGCGCAGGTCGGACCATTTTCCCGCCGCGGCGGGTGCAGGTTCCATCATTTCAGAACTCCACCGAACCGGCGCTCGCGGTTCGAGAAACGTTGCACGATCCCCGCCAGTTCTTCCGGCGTGAAATCGGGCCAGAGCGTCTCGGTGAATTCATATTCGGCATAGGCCGCCTGCCAGGGCAGAAAATTCGAGGTCCGCGTCTCGCCGCTGGTGCGGATCACCAGGTCCGGATCAGGCAGCCCGCCGGTGTCCAGCCGTTCAGCAAAGGCCGCTTCGGTGACATGCTTCGGGTCAAGCAGACCCGATGCAGCGGCCTCGGCCAGCTTGCGGACCGCGCGGACGATCTCGTCCCGACCGCCGTAATTCACCGCGACCGTCAGGTTCAGCCGGTCAAGCCCCGCCGTACGAGCCTCGATTCCGGCCATCAGACGCTGCAGCTTCGGGTCGAGCCTGCTCCGGTCGCCGATGAAGCGCATCCGCACCCCGGCCTTGGCCAGCCTGTCGGCTTCGCGTTCGATGTAGCGGGCAAAGATGGCCATCAGGCCAAGGACTTCCTCGGTCGAGCGTTTCCAGTTCTCGGTCGAGAAGGCGTAAAGCGTCAGCCATTTGATCCCGAGATCCGGCGCCGCGCGGACGATCTCGCGCACGCGCTCGGCCCCCTTGCGGTGGCCGACAAGCCGTGCCCAACCCCGGTTGGTCGCCCAGCGACCATTCCCGTCCATGATGATTGCCAGATGGTTCACCGACCGAAGCGCGGGCCCATTCTGCAGATCTTTCGACAAAGGCAGCCCTCCCGCCTGCAGGTCAGACCTGCATGATCTCGGCCTGCTTGGCCTCAAGCGCCTTGTCGACCTGGGCGATGGCCTTGTCGGTCAACTCCTGCACTTCGTCGGACCAGAATTTCTGGTCATCCTCGCCCATGCCCTGGGACTTCGCTTTCTTGATCTGGTCCATTCCGTCCCGCCGTACATTCCGAATCGCAACCTTGGCGCTTTCGGCATATTGCGCGGCAACTTTGGTCAATTCGCGGCGGCGTTCCTCGTTCAGCTCGGGGATCGGCAGGCGGATCAGCGGGCCGTCGGTCACCGGATTGATTCCGATGCCGCTTTCGCGGATCGCCTTTTCCACTTTCGAGATCATGCCCTTGTCCCAGACATTGATCACGACCATCCGCGGCTCGGGCACGTTCACAGTACCCAGCTGGTTGATCGGCGTCATCTGGCCGTAAGCCTCGACCTGTATCGGCTCGACGATCGAGGCCGAGGCGCGTCCGGTGCGCAGGCTGGCGAATTCGGTCCGCAGGGCGGCAATCGCGCCATCCATGCGGCGCTGGATGGCATCAGTGTCAATCTCAAGATCGTCGGACATGGGTTCAGCTTCTTGATCACGGGGCCCAAGTGCCCCTGGCGTCGCCTGCTATGCCGCAAGACGCCCCGAAAGTACAGGCTGAGCCGATGTGCACACGTCCGTCTGGTTGTTTGCCGGTCAGCGCACCCCCTCGCCCCTTGTCTCCCAACTCCCGCCCCGATGCGTCCAGCCGCCGGCGAATCCGGCATCCGGCAGCTTGCGAGACCGGCCCCGCCGCCGCGCCTGCCGGGCCGGATCGCCCCAGAAGGCCGCCAGTTGTGCCGTCAGCCGCGCTTCCTCTGCCTTTTCGCGCTGGGTCAGCTCGGCCAGATAGCCGAAGGACACCGCAGTCTCGTTCAGCGGCGTCTTCTCGACATAGTCGATGGCGGCCCGCAGGATTCCCGTGGCCGTCCGGTTGGCCTGTGCCGCGATGTACTGCACCGTTGCGACCTCGACCGGCGTCATCCAGGCCATTTCGCCCACATGCAAACGGCTTTCGAAGATGATCGTGCGCAGGATGTGGCTCAGTCCCCGGGTGGTGAAATTCCGAGTGTGGAAGGTCTCCAGATGCCAGGCATAGAACCGGTCAAGCTTGGGGTCGAGAAAGGCATAATCCGGCTCGGCCTCGGTGCCCAGGAGCCGTCCTTCCTTGGTCAGCCGGTCCCAGACTGGAGTGCCGGCATAGGGCAGCATCCGGCAGAACCCCAGGACCGACCAGCCGTCACCGACGAAGGCATCCAGGAAGTCGACATTCGCCCGCACCTGGCGCAGGTCGGACCAGGGGTCCATCAGCATGAAGCCGAAGTCGAAGGACAGACCCTCGGCCCGCAGCATCCGCCCGGCACCAAGGTGGCGATCGGGCTTCAGCATCTTGTTCATGTTGCCAAGCCCGACCTCGTCACCCGATTCCACCCCCATATAGACATGGGTCAGCCCACCCGCCTTAAGCCGGGCCAGGATGTCGGGACGAACTTCGTCGGACCGGCAAGACATCTTCCAGGCCACGCGCCCGCCGATGTCGCTGGCGGCGATCAAATCGGCAATCTCGCCCGCCCAGTTGCGCGCCCGGCTTCCCGTCGCCAGAAAATCGTCATCCTGGAAGAGGAACATGGTCACGCCCCGATCGTGGTAGAGATGACGCATCTCTGCGACCACATCGGCCGGTTTGCGCATCCGCCGCAGGCTGCCGCCCTGTGCCTCGTAGAAGGGGCGGATCGAGCAGAAAGAACAGTCCCAGGGACAGCCCCGCGACGCCAGGATCGAGGCCGTGGGCCGGTCCGCCTCCTCATAGGGAATGTCGTCGCGCACGGGCCAGGGCAACGCATCCAGGGGCTCGATCTGGTGGCGCATGGAAATGCATTTCACTTCGCCATCCAGAAGCCGGGCCGCCAGCCCCGGCACATCACGCCATTCCAGGCCCTGCCCCAATCGGTCGGCAAGATCCAACAGCGTCGCCTCGCCTTCGAAACGTACGATGCTGTCAGCCCCAGGAATCGCGCGCAACACCGCTTTGGGGTCGAAGGACGGATAATGCCCGCCAAGTGTCACATGGGCCCGGATCCCGGCGGCGCGGATTTCGGCCACGACCTCGGCGAAGGATCGGGTCATGAACTGAAAGATCAGCGACAGGCCGATCAGGTCCGGATTGAAGGCCCGTACCCGCGCAACCAGTACGCCCGGGTCGGTCGAAAAGGTCGCGATCTCGGTTTCGTGCCCGGCGGCGTTAGCTGCCGCCATCAGGTAGCGCAGACCAAGATTGTCCTGGTCCTGAAATCCGATGAAAAGAATGCGAATGGGGCGCAGGGCCCGCTCGATCTGCATGGCAATACCTCAATCAAAAAAAGGGGGGTCCCCACCTGCAGGCGCAGGCGGGGACGGGATCACCTGGCGTCGGCCCTCAGCCCTGCTTTTCCAGCGCGGCCTTCACCGAGCCCTCGAACGCGTCCAGCTTGGCGCGGAACTGGGCCACGTCGGCCAGCCGTGATTCAAGCTGCAACCGGTCCAGCCGGAACAGCTCTTCCGGCACCGGGTCCCAGTTGATCGGAATCTTCGGGAACTTGAACCGGCTTACCCCGACAAGATCGGCCAGAATGCCGCCGATGCCGCCACGAATGCCGTCACCGTCGGGCGGCGGATCGGTGACGCCCCCACCCGGAATGAACGACCCCGCGACGCCCTTGACCAGAAGATCCTCGATGGCCGAGATCCTTGCCGCCATCAGCGCATTCTGCGCCATCATCATCTTCAACTGCTGTTCCATGACTTGGCTCCTGAAATTGACTTGAAAGAAACGGGCGCGCGGCAGCAAACCTGCCGGCCCGAGGTCAAGAATACACCTGTTGGAGAAGACCGTCGCGTGAAGATTCCATCAAAGGCCGAAATATGCCGAACAGCCACAACCCAAGGTGGCTTACGGTTTCCCTCGATTCGGATCGATCCGCAGACCGGGAAAGGTGCGATTCGGCCGGGCGTTTCCGGCCGACCGGCGCTTTAGCCCTGGACGCGGGTATAGGTGCCCTGCCCGGCGAGAATTCCCCTGAACCCGCCCGGCTCGTCCAGCGAAAAGACGATGATCGGCAGGTCGTTGTCGCGGGCGAGCGCAATGGCAGTCGCGTCCATCACGCCCAGATGCTTCTCCAGCACCTCGTCATAGGACACGTGGTCATAGCGCTTGGCATCGGCGTGCTTCTTCGGGTCCTTGTCATAGACCCCGTCAACCTTGGTGCCCTTGAAGATCGCCTGGCAGGCCATCTCACTGGCCCGCAGCGTCGCCGCTGTATCTGTGGTAAAATAAGGGTTTCCCGTCCCGGCCGCGAAGATGCAGACCCGCTTCTTTTCCAGGTGCCGCACGGCGCGGCGGCGGATATAGGGCTCGCAGACCTGATCCATCGGGATCGCGCTGATGACCCGGGTAAAGACCCCGATCGCCTCCAGCGCAGATTGCATCGCAAGCGCGTTCATCACGGTCGCCAGCATCCCCATGTAGTCGGCCGTTGTCCGCTCCATCCCCTGGGCGCTGCCCTGCAGGCCGCGGAAGATGTTGCCGCCCCCGATCACCATGCAGATCTCGACCCCAAGGTCGCGGACCGATTTCACCTCTTCGGCGATCCGCGCCACGGTCGGCGGGTGCAGGCCGTAGCCCTGGTCGCCCATCAGCGCCTCGCCCGAGATTTTCAGCATCACGCGGCTGTATTTCGTGGCCGCAGCGCCGGTTTCGGTGGCCGTTCCGGACATGGCACCCCCCTGTATTTCGTTTTGTGTTTGGACTGTGCCGCAAAATGTCGCAAAACCGCGGCAGGTTCAACGGGGTCTGACCGTGAAGATCGCAAGCATTTCTCGCGAGGCGCCAGTGCTGCTCGCCGGACCGACCGCCAGCGGCAAGTCAGCCCTGGCGATGGAGCTTGCCGCTCGCGATGGCCGGTTGATCGTGAACGCTGATGCGCTGCAGGTCTATGCCAACTGGCGCATCCTGACCGCCCGCCCCACGCCCGCCGACGAAGCAGCCCTGCCCCACGCGCTTTACGGCCATGTCGCGCGAGATGCGTCCTATTCCGTCGGACATTGGCTGCGGGACCTGGCCCCGCTTCTGACCCGGCCTGTGGTGGTAGTTGGCGGCACCGGCCTCAACTTCACGGCCCTGACCCGTGGCCTTGCCGAAATTCCCGAAGTCCCCTCGTCGATCCGCAAGGAGGCCGACGCCCGAATGGCCGCAGAGGGACATTTGGCGCTTCTGTCCGAGCTGGACCCCGCCACCGCCGCCCGGATCGACCGACAGAATCCGGTCCGCATCCAGCGCGCCTGGGAGGTCCTGCGCGCCACCGGCCGCGGGCTGGCCTCCTGGCAAGAAGACACGCCTGCGCCCCTTCTGCCCGTGGCGCAGTCGGAAGCGCTGGTTCTGCAGCCAGAGGTCGATTGGCTCAACGATCGGATCGACCGCCGTTTCGACGACATGCTTGCCCAAGGCGCGCTGGAGGAAGCCCAGGCGAACCTTGCCGATTGGGATCCCGCCCGCCCCGCGTCGAAGGCCATCGGAGGGCCGGAACTGATCGCACATCTTCTCGGCGAGATCGACCTTCAGGACGCAGTTTCCGCAGCCAAGATCGCCAGCCGCCAGTATGCGAAACGGCAGCGGACCTGGTTCAGATCGAACATGAAGGCCTGGCGGCAGCTTTCCCTTCCCTGACGGGAAGTTGCGGGCCGAAGTTTAAGCGGAATCCCGCTTATCCACAGGCTTGTACACAGAATAATGCAACATCGGTGGGTAACTTGGACTCGGCGACGCGAAAATCGCTTGGGTTGCCTCGTTTGCCCTGCTTTACTCCTCCGGTCAGCGCCTCTGCCACAGGATCTGCCCCGACATGCTCAAACCTGCCCCGGTCTCGCAACTTCGTCTTGTCGCCATTCCCCGCCTCGCCGCGGGCGGTCGCTGGCGTGTCGAAGCCATGCGCTCCTTGTCCGAACCCTGCTTCCTGTGGTTCACCAAAGGCCAGGGCCGCATCACGATCTCGGGGGTGACGCGCGGCTACACGGCACATAATGCGGTCTTCATCCCGGCGGGCGTCATGCACGGGTTCGAGGCAGGGCCGCAGGTTTTCGGCACGGCAGTGTTCTTCGGGCGCGACCCGAAGGTCGTCCTGCCGAAGACACCGCAGCATCTGCGCATCCGCGAAGTCCATGCCCAACAGGAAATCAACGTCCTGCTTGATTCGATTCTGCGCGAGATCGAAAGCGACACACCCGCCCACGAACGTGCGACCGAGGCCTATGTCGGCCTTCTGGGTGTCTGGCTTGAACGGCAGGCGCGAAAGGCTGATCCGCTGGAGAGCCCGCGTCAGGACGCCACGCGCCGCCTCGTCGCCCGCTACACGGCGCTGCTTGAGCGGAATTTCAAGACCGGCATGGGCGTGGCCGACTTTGCCGCCGCGCTGGGCGTGACGCCGACCCATCTCACCCGCTGCTGCAACACGGCCTGTGGTCGCCCGGCCAGCGCGCTGTTGCAGGACCGGCGCATCTTCGAAGCCCGCAAACTGCTGGCCGAAACCCGAATCCCGGTCGGCAAGATTGCCGAACAACTGGGCTTCAACTCGCCGGCCTACTTTACCCGCGCCTTCCAGCACCTGACCGGCAAATCGCCCTCGGCCTTCCGCCGCGCTGGCTAAGGCCGTTTCAGTTCATACGCGCAACAAATTCGACCGAAGATTGTCGCTATCCGACTATTAAGTGGCGAAAGCAGTCGTTGACGTAGCGGCGAAAAACATGCGCAATGGGTCTCGGGGGTGCGCAGTCCGCGCAGGCCGAAGGTGTGTCCGAAACAGGGTCGGATCTGCCTTTCGGCATGAGGTTCTGTGTTGCCGCAACCAAGAAAAGTCTGAACGAAAAGTCTGACAGGGAGACGACAATGAAAGACATGATCCGGGCTGCCGATCTGCATCCGGCAGCCGAAATGCATCTGGCTGATTATGCCGACGGCAAGATCAGCCGCCGTGAATTCCTGACCCGCACGACCGCTCTGGGCGTGTCGGCCGCCGCTGCCTATGGCCTGATCGGCCTCCCGGCTCCGGCTCAGGCCCAGGAAGCCAAGGTTGGCGGCGTGCTGCGCTGCGCGATGGAGGTCAAGGGCACCAAGGACCCGCGTCTGGCCGACTGGCCGCAGATCGCGAACGTCTATCGTGGCTGGCTGGAATATCTGATCCAGTACAACCCGGACGGCTCCTTCGAAGGGCGCCTGCTGGAAAGCTTCGAAGCGAACGATGACGCGACCGTCTACACGCTGAAAGTCCGCCCCGGCGTGACCTGGAACAACGGCGACGCCTTCAACGCCGATGACGTGGTGCGCAACTTCACCCGCTGGACCGACGGCAATGTCGAAGGCAATGCCATGGCCTCGCGCTTCCCCGGTCTTGTCGACGAAGCCACCAAGACGCTGCGTGAAGGCGCGGTCGTCAAGGTCGATGACATGACGGTCCAGCTGAACCTCAGCGCTTCCGACATTGCGGTCGTGCCGAACCTGGCCGACTATCCGGCCGCAGTCGTGCATTCCAGCTTCAAGGATGGCGAAGACCCGGCCGCCAACCCGATCGGGACAGGGCCTTACGTTCCGCAGGAAGTCTCGGTCGGCCAAAAGGCCATCCTGGTCCGTGCACCAAATCACACCTGGTGGGGTGGCACTGCGCCGCTCGATGAAATCCACTACATCGACTTCGGCACCGACCCTTCGACCATGGTCAACCTCGCCGCCTCGGATGAGGTCGACACCAACTACGAGACCACCGGCGACTTCATCGAGCAGCTCGACGGGCTCGGCTGGAAGAAGCTGGAACTCGTTACCGCGTCGACGATCGTTGCCCGCATGAACTCGGCCACTTCCGATCTCTTCAAGGAAAAGGCCGTGCGTCAGGCGGTCCAGCTGGCGGTCGATCCTGCAGTCGTGCTTGAACTTGGCTACAACAATCTCGGGGCTACGGGTGAAAACCACCACGCGTTCCCGATCCACCCGGAATACGCCGAGCTGCCGAATCAGACGATCAATCCGGCTGGCCTTGTTCCCGCCCTTGAAGCCGCAGGCCTCAAGGACACCGAGTTCGAATTGATCTCGCTTGACGACGGCTGGGAAGCGGCAACGTCCGCAGCCATTCATGCCCAGCTCAAGGACGCCGGGATGAACATCAAGCACACGGTCATGCCGGGCTCGACCTTCTGGAACGACTGGCAGAAGTACCCGTTCTCCTCGACGACCTGGAACCACCGCCCGCTGGCAGTGCAGAACATGTCGCTCGCCTATACCTCGACCGGATCCTGGAACGAGACGGGCATGGCGAACGCGGAGTTCGACGCAGCCATGGCCAAGGCGCTGTCTCTGGCCAACGCCGACGCCCGGCGTGAGATCATGGTGACGCTGGAATCGATCCTTCAGGACGAGGGCTACATCATCAACCCGTTCTCGCGTTCGATCTACCGCCATGCCAAGGAAGGCGTGAACGTCGACGTGCATCCGTCGTTCGAACACCACCACTACAAGTGGTCGATCGCCTGAGCCAGCGACATGCCGGGCGCACCTCAGGTGCGCCCGGTCCCCTAGCTACCCCCGCCAACCGTCGTCGCATCCGTGCGGCGGCCTGCTTGCCCGCAGGGAGCAAAGGTCTTCCCCATGCTTAAATTCGTCGCCCGGCGCCTGGGACTTATGCTGCTGACAGCATTCGTTCTGACTTTCGTGGTCTTCTTCCTGACCAACCTCCAGCCCAACCTTGAAAAGCTTGCTCGCACCGAAGGCTCGGTCCGGATGACGGACGAAGCGGTCGCCGCCTGGATTGAGCAGAACGGGCATGGCGGTTCGGTCTTCGGCCGTTATGGCCAATGGCTGGGCATCGTACCCGGCTGGACCAACGTCGACGAAAAGGGTGTCGCGCGCGGCCGGTGCTTTGCCGCCGGTGATGATCCTGCCACGGCCTCAAAATACTGCGGCATTCTCCAGGGCGACTGGGGCTTCTCGACCTTCTTCAAGAAGGATGTGCTCCCCTCGCTCGGCGAAAAGCTTGGCGCGACCGGCTGGCTGATGCTCTGGGTCATGATTGTCATGGTCCCGACCTCGCTTCTGATCGGCGTCGTGTCGGGCATGCGCGAAGGCAGCCGTACCGACCGGGTCCTCTCGACCTTCTCGATCGCGACGACGGCG
>JAEULQ010000013.1 GCA_016792685.1 Tabrizicola sp.
CCCCGGTGTCATGCATGGCACCCCAGGTGCCGGCGATGGTGTTGAGGTGTTTGGGGATGATCCCTTCCTCAATCGCCTTGGCGAAGGGCTTCTTCAGGAAGGGCGAGAACATGTCGTCCTCTTTCCCATCCGTCTCGACCGTCCATTCGCCCGTCGACCAGTCCTTGTAGGTCTGGGGATCGGCCTTCACCTCCTCCATGAACTCGGCCTTGTTCACGCCCGCCAGGTGGAACATCACCGAGGCCGCCTGCATATGCTCTGACGGCGTCTTCGGGGCAGGGGCCCCACAGCGTACCGCCACATCCGCATCCCCGGTGGCGTCGATCACGACCTTGGCCATGATCGCCTCGCGCCCGGCTTTGGATTCCACGATGATCCCGGCAATCCGGTCGCCGTCCATCACCGGGGCCACGAAGGTCCGGTGCATCATGCCATGAATGCCGGCCTCTTCGACCAGCCGGTCGGCGACCAGCTTGAAACCCTCGCTGTCCAGCTCATAACTCAGCGACTGGCTTTCCGGCACGGCTGCGCCCATGGCCTTGGCCCGCTCCTCGAACTCGCGCCCGATGCCGTTCGCCTCAATCGTCGCCTCATGGCGATACCAGGCCAGCCCTTCAACGCCCACAACGGTGATGTTGCCGCCATAACAGCCAAAGCGTTCGACCATCGTGACCTCGACCCCCGCCCGCGCCGCACCAAGGGCAGCGGCCAGCCCGCCGGGGCCGGAGCCCACGACAAGCACATCGGTGCGCCGGATGACCGGGACATGACGAGCGGGTTCGGTGATGAAATCCAGGCTCATAGGAAAGGCATCTCGACCAGCGTTGCGGGCTCCATCTTGCCGCCCACCAGCGTTTCAACGCGGTCCCCGACCTTGCAGGCTGTAGAGATCAGCGCAAAGCCAATGTTCTTCTGCACCCGGATCGAGAAGACACAGTTCGTCAGATCGCCGACCTTCACCCCATCCTTGAAGATCGGGTTCCACAGGAAGCCGGGGGTCACCGGATCGCCCGCGTCCAGAATGATGCCCAGCGAATGCCGCTTTGGCCCCTCGGCCGCAATCCGGCGCAGGGCTTGAATGCCGATGGTGTCATCGGGGACGTGCAGGTCGATGTATTTGCCCATCCGGACCTCGTAGGGGTTCGTCGTCCCGTCGCTATCCCCGCCATAGGAGACAAGGCCCGACTCCACCCGCTCCGACCAGTTCGGATTGCCCGGACCGATGCCCCAGGGTTGGCCTGCCTCGCGGAAGATGTTCCACAACTCGGTCCCCTTGGTTCCGTCCCGCAGATAGATCTCGAACCCGCCCTGTTTCGACCAGCCCGAGCGCTGCACGACGACCGGGATGCCGTTGATCGCGGTCTCCCTGAACCAGAAATACTTCACCTCCCGCACCCAGTCGCCGCAGACGGCAGCCACCACATCCTCGGCCTTCGGGCCCTGGATGGCCATGGGCGAGACGTCGGGCTCGCTGACTTCGACATTCAATCCCCGCTCGGCGGCGATGGCCCCGGCCCAGAACCAGATGTTGCTGTCGGCAATCGACAGCCAGTAGAGATCATCGGCCAGTTTCAGGCAGATCGGGTCGTTGATCAGCACGCCCTGATGGTTGCACAGGGGCACATACTTGCCTTGCCCCACCTTCTGCTTCGACAGGTCGCGCGGTGCCAGTATCTGCGCCAGCCGCCCCGCGTCCGGCCCCTTGAGCTGCACCTGCCTTTCAACGGCCACGTCCCACTGGCTGACGCCGTTGATCAGCCGCCAGTATTCCTCCAGCGGCTTGCCGTAGGAAGTGGGCATCAGCATGTGGTTGTAGGTGGTAAAGGCGCAGACGCCTTCCTTGACGGTCGCCTCGTAGAAGGGCGAGGGGCGCAGGCGGGCAGAGGGGGTGATGCCGTACAAGATGGACTCCAGGTGCAAATGTCCGCCGATGCCCAATGTGGGGATCGGCGGGAAGGTCTGCCGCTTGATTGGCAGGGAGCACGATCATGTCCTGACCGTGTGTCCGGATTTGACCTCAAGCCCAGACGCTCTGCAAATGACCGCTATAGCGGCTAAGCCATCGCTTTCGTCATGCCTGAGTTGGCCTCAGCCTATCTCGCCCGAGGCCAGCATCTGCCGGATACGTTTCTTATCCAGCTTGCCGACCGAGGTCTTGGGGATCGCCGTCACCCGGACCACCCGATCAGGAACCGCCCATTTCGGCAGCTCTCCGGCCGCAACGGCCCGCTCGAGCCGCGCCCGGATGGTATTTTCGACGGCGTCATCGCCGTCGATCACCGTGACAAGCACCGGGCGTTCGCCCCAGCGGTCATCGGGAACCCCGACGGCGGCCACTTCCCTTACGCCAGGTGCGGTCGAGGCAAGGCTTTCCAGTGCAAGCGAGGACACCCATTCGCCGCCCGACTTGATCACGTCCTTGAGCCGGTCGGTGATCCGCAAGGTCCCATCCGGAGCCATATGCCCCACATCGCCGGTATGCATCCAGCCGCCCGCCCAAAGCTCTGCCGTGCCCGCGTCATTGCGCAGATAGTCATGGGTCAGCCACGGCGCGCGGACCACCACCTCTCCGGTCGTGCGCCCGTCATGTGGGACGTCGCGCAAGTCGGGATCGACCACGCGCAGCGTGACCAGGGGTGCCGCCTTGCCCGTCGCGGTGCGCAGCTTGATGTCGTCGCTCGTTTGGCTTGCCGCCATGTCGGCCAGGCAAATGATCGGACAGGTTTCCGACATGCCGTAGCCGGCATGAATGTCTATCCCCTTGGCACGCGCTTGCAGGGCCAGCCCTTCGGGCAGGGCAGCACCACCGATTGTCACCTTCCAATGCGACAGATCCGTGCCCGCCGCCTCAGGGGCAGCCAGGAGCATTGCCAGGATCGTCGGCACGCAATGCGAATAGGTCACCCGATGGCCAGACAAAAGCGACAACAGCCGCGCTGGTTCATAGCGTCCAGGATAGACCTGCTTGAGGCCAAGAAAGGTTGCAACAAAAGGATAGCCCCAGGCATGGACGTGAAACAGGGGCGTGATCGGCATGTAGACGTCATCGGTCTTGATCCCACCTCGCCCCGGTACCGGGCCAAATGCCGCAACAACGCCCAGGGTATGCAGAACCAACTGGCGATGGCTGTAGGTGACACCTTTGGGATCGCCGGTGGTGCCGGTGGTGTAGAACAGTGTCGCGCGGGTGTCTTCGGTCAGGTCCGGGAAGGTGAAGCCTGGGGCCTCGGCCGCCAGAAGCCTCTCGAACTCACCAGCAAACCCGGGGGGAAGCGGGGCGTCTGGGCGATCGGAAAGCAGGATCAGAGTCGCGGGACGTGTGATACGGGGCAAGAGCGGCAGGAGGATCGGCAGAAAATCCTCATGACACAGGATCGCGTCATCTTCGGCATGGTTGATCGTGTAGAGGATCTGTTCCGGCGACAGCCTGATGTTCACGGTATGCAGCGTCGCGCCCAGCATCGGCACGGCAAAGTAGCATTCCAGATAGCGCGGCGTGTCCCAGTCCATCACCGCGATCGTCGCACCACGGCCCAGTCCAAGCCGGGTCAGGGCCGCCCCAAGCTGATCGATCCGGGCATGGAGCTGGCGGTAGGTGCGCACTCCTCCCTCGCCGTCATGGATCGTCTGGTCCGGGTTGCGCTGCGCCGGTGCCCGCAAGAGCTGGCCGATAGTCAGTTCAAAGCCTGCCGCCGACATTTTGTCCTCTCCTCCGCCCCCAAGCCCGGTTGATATCGTAACCCGTGCTCGCCCAACTTACACATAACGAAAAATGGGGCTAAGCTTCGCTGATCTGGGGTCAGCCGTCGCTTCCGAGCAATTCAGCCAAGGTTCGCCCTGATAGAGGGCGGTTGCCCGGAACGAAGGAGTTGCCGATGTCGCATCAGATGCCGCCCTTGCCTTGGCTGCGCGCTTTTGAGGCTTCGGCCCGTCATCTGAGTTTTACCAATGCAGCTGCCGAACTGAACCTGACCCAGGCCGCGATCTCCAAGCAGGTCAAGCTTCTGGAGCATTACCTGCGTGAGCTGCTGTTCGAGCGGCTGCCGCGCAGCCTGACGCTGACCAAGGCCGGTGCCGCCTATCTGCCCAAGGTCAACGATGCCTTCGAACGCCTCTCGGCCGGCACGGTCGAGGTGTTCGGTGCCAACCGCTCGGGCATCCTGTCGGTGCGTGTCATGGTTGGCTTTGCGGTCACCTGGCTCGCCCGCCGCCTGCCCAGGTTCATCGCGACCCATCCGAAGACCCAGGTCCGGATCGTCTCTTCGATCTGGGCCGAAGAATATGACGCCGAGACCTTTGACCTTGATATCCGCTATGGCTTTGGCAACTGGCCGGGATTTCGCGCCGACCGCTTGAACCGCGAATGCCTTGTCCCGCTTTGCCTGCCCGAGATCGCCGCGCGTCTGCAGAGCCCGGCCGATCTGTCCCGGGAACGCCTATTGCATGTGCTGGGCTATCAAGACGGCTGGGACGCCTGGCTGACGGCCGCCGGGGCAGGGCGGGTCGATGCCGGTCAGGGCCTTTGGTTTGACACGACCCTGATGGCGATGGCCGTGGCCGCGGAAGGCGGCGGGGTCGCTCTTGGCCGAACCTCGCTGATCGAAACCGAACTTTCCTCGGGCCGCCTGATCAAGCCCTTTGCGCTGGAAGTTCCGACCGAGGAGGGCTTCTTCCTGGTCGCGCCGGAGAAGGGCTCGCGACATCCGGACGCCGCCCGCTTCCGTGACTGGCTGCTAGCCGAGGCCGCAGCCGGTCAGGCGCAAGGCGGCAAGGCATAGCCTGTGTCGGTACAGGAAGCGGCCGCTCCATCCCGAGCCGCGCCGTCCACTGGTTCGTGAACGACAGCGCCGCGCCCTTTCTGGTGTATTGGTGGCTGGGATGCTTGGCCCGGACCAAACTAGATTTCTCGGCAGTCCCGGAAGCTAACGCGCCCGAAGCCTGACCCCGGCGTCCAGGCGGATCACCTCGCCATTCAGCATCGGGTTGCGGATCATCGACAGGCAGAAGTCGGTGAAGTCCGCAGAGTCGCCGAACCGACGGGGGAAAATCGCGTCCGAGGTGTTGGCCTCCATCGCGATGCTCGGCGCACTGTCTACCGGTGCTTTTGCAGCAGCTTGCCGCATCGAAAAGACGTCACGAGGAGCAGCCCGTAACCAGGGGTCGGATATGTGGTCTTGGGCTGTCGGAAAGGACCGACATTCGGAGTTGACCGAATCAGTCCGTCGGCTCAAAGTTCATTTGCTTACAAACAAGGAGACTCGGATATGCCTGACCCCAGAAAGTGCGCCGTTATCCTCGTAGACATGGCGCGAGACTTCCTTGAACCTGGTGGCTTCATCGCGAATGCTGGCGGTCCTGACTATCAGGCGCGCGCGCAAGCCATTGTTCCGCCTTTGAAAAAGATGATCGAGGCTGCGCGCAAGCTGGGCGCCACGGTCGTCTATTCGACTGATGAGCATACCCCAGAAGACCTGGAGATGCGCAAATGGCCGCCGCATTCCATGAAAGGGTCGCCTTGGGCCGTGATCACTGCCGATCTGGCAATGCAGCCGGGTGACCTGAACCTGCCGAAGACCACGTACAGCGGCTTTCAAAGCACTGACATGGAAAGCCGGCTACGTTCGCGCGGGATCGACACGCTTTACATCACCGGCCTGCATACCGACTGCTGCTGCCGTCATACCTCGGGTGATGCGTTCCAGAAGGGCTTCAACCTTGTCTGGGTAACCGACTGCCTGCAGGCCTTCACGCAGGAAGGTCACGACAGTGGACTGGACTATTTCCGGACCTGGTATGCCACGGATGCCGAAAACCAGTTCTTGACGGCCGATCAGGTCATCAAGACCTGGCAGGACGCCAGCGCGATGGCGCAAGCGGCCGAATAGCCAAGACGTCATTAAGTGCCCCGGAGACAAAGGCGGTCAGGGCGTTTCTGGCCGTAGTGATCCCCTGGGTTAACCTCAACCCGGAAGGATCAGGCCAGATGAAACCGACAGGGGAAGACGTTCTTGTGATCGTCGATGTCCAGAATGATTTCTGCAAAGGCGGCGCGCTGCCCACTGCCGACGGGCACGAAATCGTGCCCGTGGTCAATAAGGTGGCACGGGCGTTCGAGAACGTTGTCCTGACCCAGGACTGGCACCCCCTGGGTCATGTGTCCTTCGCCTCGGCCCATCCTGGCAAGAAGCCCCTTGACAGCGTTGACATGCCCTATGGCCCGCAAACCCTGTGGCCTGATCACGTCGTTCAGGGAACCAAGGGTGCCGAGTTCCACCCCGACCTTGACGTGCCGCATGCCCAGATGGTCATCCGCAAGGGGTATAACCGGGATGTCGACAGCTATTCGGCCTTCTGCATGGTCGACGGCATGACCAAGACTGGCTTGGCGGGCTACCTGCGCGAACGTGGCGTAAAGCGGGTCTTCGTCTGCGGTTGCGCCATCGACTATTGCGTTGGCGGGCTTGCCCTTGATGCCCGCAAGGCCGGGTTCGAGACCTTCATCATCGACGACGCGACCGCCTCGATCTTTCCTGATGGGTCGGCTGTGAAGGCCTGGGCCGAAACGCAGGACGCCGGTGTGAAGAAGATCAGCAGCGCCGAAATTGCCTAGGAATCCCGTTCGTCCGCACTCGTGCGGTGATGGGTCAACACCACCCAAACGGCCTCAGCCAAGCCATTGAAATCCTTGCGGCGGCCCTGCCTGTCCCATGTCGACAGCCTCACCTCGCCCGAAGCCTGACCCCGGCGTCCAGGCGGATCACCTCGCCATTCAGCATCGGGTTGCGGATCATCGACAGGCAAAGGTCGGCGAAGTCGTCCGGTTCGCCAAAACGGCGCGGGAAGATGGCATCCGAAGTAATCGCCTCCACCACTTCGGGCGGCACTTCGGCAGCCATTGGGGTGTGAAACAGGCCAGGCGCAATAGCCAGCACCCGAACGCCCTCGGCGGCAAATTCGCGCGCGGCCTGGATCGTCAACGCCGCAATCGCCCCCTTTGAGGCGACATAGGCCCCCTGTCCGATCTGTCCCTCGTAAGCGGTGATCGAGGCCGTGTTGACGATGACGCCACGCTCGCCGTCGGGGGCCAGGGCGTCCAGCGTCATCATCCGGGCAGCGGCCTTGGTCATCACGCTGACGGTTCCAAGCAGGTTCACGCGGATCACCTGGTCAAAGCGGGCCATGTCGACCGGCCCGTCGCGGCCCACAAGACGCATTGACCCAGGAATGCCCGCGCAGTTGACGACGATCCGGGCAATCCCATGCGCGGCTTCGGCTATCGCCAGCGCAGATGTGACCGATGCCTCGTCTGCCACATTACAGGCGACGGGCAGGATCCCGGGTTCCGCAATCCCTGGCCGCAGGTCCAGTGCTGCCACGCGTGCGCCTGCGGCGGCTAGTTTCCGTGCCGTTGCCAGTCCCAGGCCGGAAGCTCCGCCCGTGACCAGGGCGGAAAGTCCCGTCAGATCACGCATTCCCACCCCGGGCCGCCAGAAGCCGGGTCAGCCAGTCGGGGTCCATCTCGGGGACAGATGACAAGAGCAGGTTCGTGTAGTCTTCGCGCGGATTGGCGAAAAGATCGCTCTTCGGTCCCCGCTCGACCACCACGCCTTGCTGCATGACCACGACTTCGTCCGCAATCGACTTCACCGTGGCGAGGTCATGGGTGATGAACATGTAGGCAAGGTTCAACTCGGACTGCAGGCGGTCGAGAAGCTTGAGGATGCCTTCCTGCACGATCTGGTCCAGCGCGCTGGTCACCTCGTCGCAGATGATGAGCGCAGGTTCCGCCGCCAGCGCCCGGGCGATGCCGATGCGCTGCTTCTGGCCACCCGAAAGCTCGGAGGGCAGGCGGTCGATGTATTTGTCGGGTTCCAGCTCGATCAGGGCAAGAAGCTCGCGGATGCGGTCTTCAAGCGCCCGACCTTTCAGACCCAGATACATCTCTGCAGGGCGGCCGATCAGTTCGCGCAGGCGCAGCTTTGGGTTCAGCGCCGTGTCGGCCATCTGGTAGATCATCTGGCACTGGCGAAGCTCGTCGCGGCTGCGCGCCTTGAACGAGGCGGGCAGGGGCTTGCCACCCATCAGAATCTCGCCCCGCCGAGGCGGCAGAAGCCCGGTGATGACCCGTGCGGCCGTCGATTTTCCCGATCCGCTTTCGCCGACCACCGCAACGGTCCGGCGGGCGTGGATGTCGAACGAGATGTCCTTCAGGATATCGACCGCGCCGTAGCCTGCCGTCACGTTGCGCACCGAAACGACCGGGGTTCCGCTGGCGGGGGCCTGTTCCGCCCGGGCAAAACTGCGCACTGCCCAGAGGCTGCGGGTGTAATCCTCGCGCGGGGCGGCTAGCATCGTGCGTGTATCTGCTTCCTCGACCTCGTCGCCGCGCAGCAGCACCTTGATGCGGTCGGCCATCTGGGCGACGACGGCAAGGTCATGGGTGATGTAGATCGCTGCCGTGCCGAATTGGCGCACGATGTCGCGGATTGCGGCCAGCACTTCGATCTGGGTCGTCACGTCGAGGGCAGTCGTCGGTTCATCAAAGATGATGAGGTCCGGACGACAAGCCATGGCCATGGCCGTCATCGCCCGCTGCAACTGCCCGCCCGACACCTGATGCGGATAGCGAAAGCCGATCTCTTCGGGGTTGGGCAGACGCATGCGGCGGTAAAGTTCGACCGCGTCGGCCTCGGCCTTTTCTCGCGACATGACGCCGTGAATGACGGGCCCCTCGCAATACTGGTCGATCAGCTTGTGTGCTGGGTTGAAACTGGCCGCTGCGGATTGCGCCACATAGGCGATCCGCTTGCCGCGAAGGGCGCGACGGTCAGCCTCGGGGGCGGTGCGCAGGTTGATCCCGTCAAAGTCGATCGTCCCGCCCGAGATGCGGCACCCGTCACGGGCGAAGCCCATCGCCGCCAGGCCCAGCGTGGATTTCCCCGCCCCGGATTCGCCGATCAGGCCCAGAACCTCGCCCTTGTGGAGGGTCAGATCGACACCTTTGACGATCTTGTGCCAGGCATCGCCTGACCTCCCCTCGATCTGCAGGCCCTTGATGGTCAGAAGCACCTGTTTGTCCATGGGCTTACTCCTTCAACCCGCTGGCGCGGTGCAATTGCCAGTCCACGACGAAGTTCACCGCCACGGTCAGCAGCGCGATGGCCCCGGCGGGCAGCAGAGGGGTGATGTCGCCAAAGGTGATCAGGGTCGCGTTTTCGCGAACCATAGACCCCCAGTCGGCGGTGGGTGGCTTGATGCCAAGGCCAAGGAAGGACAGGGCCGAGATCGCAAGGAACACGAAGCAGAACCGCAGGCCGAATTCCGCGACCAGCGGGGCCATGGCATTGGGCAGGATCTCGCGGCGGATCAGCCGCCAGGTGCCCTCACCGCGCAGGCGCGCGGCCTCGATGTAATCCATCACGACGATGCCTTGCGACACCGACCGGGCCAGACGGTAGACCCGGGTCGCGTCGACGGCGGCGATGACCAGGATCAGGGTCAGGACCGAGGTCCCGAAGATCGTCAGGAGGAGGAGCGAGAAGATCAGGGCGGGGATCGCCATCAGGGCATCGACGAAGCGTGACAGGACCTGGTCGACCCAGCCGCCCTGCAGGGCGGCCCAGATGCCCAGGATCGAGCCCACGACAAAAGCCAGCGCCGTCGTGGCGAAAGCGATGCCCACGGTATTGCGGGCGCCATAGATCAGCCGGGTCAGCATGTCGCGGCCAAGCTTGTCGGTGCCAAGGTGATAGGGCGCGGCCCAGGGCAGATACTGGTCGCCCACCACCTCGCCTTCGCCGAACGGGGCGATCAGCGGGGCCAGCGTCGCGACCAGGACATAGATCAGGATGACCGCGATCCCGAAGGCCGCCGTCAGCGGCATGTCGCGGTAGATGGGCTTGTGTTGGGCCGGGGCAACTGCGTGCATCGCCAGGCGCGACGACCAGCCGATGGCAAAGAAGAGGCCGAGGCCGATGATCAGGGAAAGAAGCATGGTCATTGCCCTATCTCCGATGCATCAAGCGGGGATTGGTGATGGTCGACAGCACATCCGCAATCAGGTTGAGAAGGACATAGGCCGCTGCAAAGATCAGGGCGATGGCCTGCACCACGGCGATGTCGCGGTTGGTCACGGCATCGACCATGAGCTGGCCAAGGCCCGGGTAGACGAAGACCACTTCGACCACGACGACCCCGGTGATGAGGTAGGCAAGGTTCAGCGCCACCACGTTGATGATCGGTGCCAGCGCATTCGGCACCGCATGGCGCAGGACGACGCGAAGGGGCGACATGCCTTTCAGCCGGGCCATCTCGATATAGGGGCTGGCCAAAAGGTTGATGATCGCCGCCCGCGTCATCCGCATCATGTGGGCCGTCACGACCAACGTCAGGGTCAGGGCGGGCAGGAAGGCCATGTAAATCCGATCGCCAAAGGTCGTGGCGGCGGTGATCCGGACCATCGAGGGGAAGATGCCGGTCTGTGCGAGGAAGAGGACCAGAATGTAGGCCACGAAGAATTCCGGAAACGAGATCGAGGTCAGCGCCATCGCATTCGAGGCCCGGTCAAAGATCGAATTGCGCCAAAGCGCGGCAAGCACGCCCAGGAGCAGCGAGAGGGGAACGGACAGCGCGGCGGCATACAGCGCCAGGAACAGGGTGTTGCCAAGCCGCGCGCCCACCAGCTCGGAAATCGGCTTCTGGGTCGCCATCGAGACGCCGAAGTCACCCTGCAGCACCCCGGTCAGCCAGTTCCAGTACCGCACTGGTGCGGGGTCGTTCAGCCCAAGCTGTTCACGCAGTGCCGCCAGCGTCTCTTCGGTGGCGGATTGGCCCAGAAGCTCGCGGGCAAGGTCGCCCGGAAGCAGCTCGGTCGCGCCGAAGATCACCAGCGAGATGACGAAAAGCGTCAGCAGGCCGAGAAGCAGCCTGCGCGCGATCATGCGCCAGATATCAGTCATGTCTCCCCCATTCGGTTTGTGCCCAGCGGTCTTTGCGCCGCCTTGGGTCATAACGCCAAAGGACTCCGCCGGATCTTCTCCGGCGGAGCCCGCTTTTCAGGCCGAACGGATCAGGCGAACCACCAGCGCTCGACGCAGCGGAAGCCGTCGAGGTTCCAGTTGGCCGAGATCTTCTCCGGAGTGCCGACGTTGTTGGCCACCGCCATGACGTAGTTGTTGTACATCGGGATGATGGTCGAGCCCTCGAAGGACACGAGTTGCTGCATCTCGTGGTACATTTCGCGCCGCTTGGTGTCGTCAAGCTCCGAACGTGCCGCGACGAGCAGCTCGTTGAAACGGGCGTTGTCCCAGAAGCTCTCGTTCCAGGCCGCGCCGGCGGCGTAGGCGGTGGTGAACATCTGGTCCTCGACCGGACGGCCGCCCCAGTAGGAGGCGCAGAACGGCTTCTTCATCCAGACATTGTCCCAGTAGCCGTCATCCGGCACCCGGTCCACGGTGATGGTGATCCCGGCGGCGGCGGCCTTCTCCGACATCAGCACCGCGGCATCCACCGCGCCCGAGAAGGCGGCGTTGGCGGCCGAGAGCGTGACTTCGAGCGTGTCGAGGCCAGCCTCCTTGAGGTGGAACTTGGCCTTGTCCGGGTCGTAGGTCTTGGCCTCCATCTCGGCGTGGAAGTAGCGGTTCGCCGGGCCGATCGGGTTGTCGTTGGACACCGAGCCGTGGCCGGCAAGGATCTTGTCCACCAGCTCCTGCCGGTCGAAGGCGTACTTCAGCGCCAGCCGGACGTTGTTGTCGTTGAACGGCGCGGCGCGGGCGTCCATCGGGAAGACGTAGTGCGCATTGCCCGAGACCGAGATGATCCTGGACACTCCACGGCTTTCCAAAAGCGAGATCGACGCCGGGTCGACCTGGTCGATGAGGTCCACCTCGCCGGTCATCAGCGCGTTGAGGCGCGCCGCCGGGTCGAGGATGGTCAGCATGATGATCTGGTCGAAGTGCGCCCGGTCCGCCTTCCAGTAGTTCGGATTGCGGTTCATCGTCGCCTGCACGCCGGGCTCGTAGCTCTCGACGATATAGCCGCCGGTGCCGTCCGAGGTGTTCGGGTCGATCTTGCCATCGGCGCTTGGCAGGACCGGGATGTGGTAGTCCGACATCAGGTAGGGGAAGTCGGCGTTCGGGGCGTTCAGCGTCACGATGACGTTCTGGCCGTCAACCTTGATGTCGGTGACCGGATCGAAGAACGGCTTGACCGCCGAGGTCGAGGCATCGCCGCGGTGGTGGTTCAGCGAGGCCACGACGTCATCGGGCGTCATCGTCTTGCCGGAGTGGAAGGTCACGCCCTGGCGGATGGCGAAGGCCCAGGTGATGCCGTCCGCGGAAGACCAGCTTTCCGCCAGTTCCGGCACCAGAGTGCCGTCGGCGGCGATCTCGACCAGATAGTTGACCCGCGCCGCGGCGAAGGTCTGGACGTACAGCTGTTCCCAGAGACCGGGATCGTAGCTGTCGGTCGACGAGCCGTGGCCGAGGCCGATGCGGAACACGCCGCCCTTCTTGGCCTGCGCCATGGCTGACCGAGCTCCAGCCGGCAGGATCAGACCCGCCGCGCCGATTGCGGCTGCCCCCTGCAACAGGCCGCGGCGTGAGATTCCCCGCGGAAGTATAAGATTTGTCATGGTTTTCCTCCCTTATGATATAGTGAGCCATAGGCGCTTGGCCTGAACGTATCTAGCGCAGCTTCGGTGTAGCTTGATCGGTCAAGCCAAGCCGGGCTGACCTCGACCCCCCAGCCGGGAACGTCGCTGACGGTGACATGACCGTCAGTGACCTCGAACGGCCGCCCCAGGAAAAGGTCACGTTGCCAAGGATAGTAGTCATCCCCCTCGATCGAGAGTTCAAGGTATTTTCCCGCATTTGGGATCGCGGCCAGCAAATGCATGGTGCACATCGTGACCAGGGACAGGTTTGCTGCATGCGGCGTGCAGGGCATGCCCGCCGCTTCGGCCATCCGCGCGACCTGCAAGGTGCGGGACAGGCCGCCCATGTACATGACGTCAGGCTGGACGACATCGACAGCGCGCATGTCGATCATGCGCTTCCAGGTCGTCAGGTCCCAGTCCTGCTCGCCTCCGGTCACGTCGACCGAAACGGCCTCGGTCACCGCCCGCGTCGCCTCGAGGTCCCAATAGGGAACCGGCTCTTCGTAATGGCCAACGCCGTGGTCGGCGAGCATCCGGCCCACAGCGATCGCGCGGGGCACCGAGAAGCCCGAATTTGCATCGACAAGCTTGTCGATCCCATCGCCAAGCGCTTTCGCGACCGTGGGAATGATCGCCTCGGTCCGCCCCGGCCATTCGTCGACATCCTCGCCGCATTCGGCGCCGATACGCCACTTGGCTGCCGTGAAGCCCTTTTCGGCACATAGACGGGACAGGCGCTCGGCCTCATCCCTTGGCAAGATGTCGCGTTTCATCGAACTGGCATAGGCCCGCACGCGGCCGGGTGCCCCGCCGATCAGACTGGCCACGGGCTTGCCCGCACGCCGCCCCGCCATGTCCCAGAGGGCTGTGTCCAGGCCCGCCAGGGCCCGCGCGCGGTAGCTGCCCGGGTACTTGTGTTCACGCCGTTCGATCAGATGCACGAGGCCTGCGACGTCCGTGCTGTCGGCGCCGAGGGCCCAGGGAACGATCTGGCGGTGAAAGACCTGCGCCGTGATGTCCGCGTTGTAGGTCGAAGTCTGGCCCCAGCCAAATGCGCCGTCTTCTGCCGTGATGCGCACGAAGCAGACGAACTCGTTATGGAATGTCTCCATGCGGACAATGCGGGACATCGGGCTCCGATAGCGGCTGCGGACAGGGCGACTGCTGGTGCGAGCATTCCGCGAATGAAGGTGGTCAGGCAAATAACCAAAAGCGGGCCATAGGGCGCGCAGAAGTTATCCTTGGCATGCACGAAAGGTCCCGCACCCCGACGATTCTGCTGCCAGCGTGGCAGAACATGTGGGCTGCGTGTGCGGGTGCGGTTCGGCGACCGGCGGGTCGTGGCTCGGCCCTGCACATTTCTTGGGCATATGTTCATATGGCGGGCAGGGCGCTGACGGAAAGTCTTTTCGCCGCGCGGGCAGTCTGCTCTAGTCGGGGCAAGTGCAGGCAGGGGGTGCGATGTCTCAGTTCAACGAGATGTATCAAGGGGCGGCTGTCCGTGTGCCCTATGCGCGGCTGCAGGACTGGGTGGCGACCATGCCCCAGGAGCTGCGCAGTCTGAAACAGGCCGAGGCCGAGGCCCTGTTCCGCCGGATCGGCATCACCTTTGCCGTCTATGGCGAGGGCGGCGACCCCGACCGGCTCATCCCCTTTGACATGTTTCCCCGGGTCTTCAACGCCGCCGAATGGGGCAAGCTGGAAAAGGGCATCAAGCAGCGCGCCCGGGCGCTGAATGCCTTCCTCGTCGATGTGTATGGCCGGGGCGAGATTATCCGGGCCGGCCGAATTCCCGCGCGGCTGGTCTACCAGAACGAGGCCTATGAGAAGGCCGTTGCCGGCTTCGTGCCGCCGAAGGGGGTCTATTCGCACATCGTCGGTGTCGACATCGTGCGGACGGGACCGGATGAATTCTACGTCCTGGAAGACAATTGCCGCACGCCAAGCGGGGTCAGCTACATGCTGGAGAGCCGCGAAATCATGATGCGGATGTTCCCCGACCTTTTCCGCGAGAACCGGATCGAACCGGTGGACGGCTATTCCGAAAAGTTGCGCCGGACCCTGGCCAGCGTCGCGCCGCGGAAGTGCCGGGGAGAGCCAACCGTCGTGATCCTGACGCCGGGCCATTTCAACAGCGCCTATTACGAACATTCCCTTCTGGCCGACCTGATGGGGGTCGAACTGGTCGAAGGGCAGGACCTCTTTGTGGATGGCGAGTTCGTCTACATGCGCACGACCGAAGGCCCGCGGCGGGTCGACGTGATTTACCGGCGGATCGACGATGCCTTCCTCGATCCGCTGTGCTTCCGGCCGGACTCGATGCTGGGTGTGCCGGGCCTTATGGATGTCTACCGCTCTGGCGGCGTCACGATCTGCTCGGCGCCGGGGGCCGGTGTCGCCGACGACAAGGCGGTCTACACCTATGTGCCCGAAATGGTGCGCTTCTACCTTGGAGAGGAGCCGATCCTGCAGAATGTGCCGACCTGGCAGTGTGGCAAGCCGGACGATCTTGGCCATGTGCTCGACAAGCTGCCGGACCTCGTGGTGAAGGAGGTGCATGGTTCGGGGGGCTACGGGATGCTGGTCGGCCCCAAGGCGTCGAAAGACGAGATCGAGCGGTTCCGCCTGAAGCTGACCGAGGATCCCGGCAACTACATCGCCCAGCCGACGCTGGCCCTGTCGACGGTGCCGACCTTCGTGGAAGAGGGTGTCGCGCCACGCCATGTCGACCTGCGGCCCTATTGCCTGGTGGGCGAACGGATCGAACTGGTCCCCGGCGGGCTGACGCGGGTGGCGCTGAAGGAGGGCTCGTTGGTGGTGAACTCGTCCCAGGGCGGGGGCGTCAAGGACACCTGGGTCTTGGCGGAATGAGGGGGGCTGTCGCATGCTGAGCCGGACTGCCGACAACCTCTACTGGATCGCTCGCTACATGGAGCGCGCCGACACGATCGCGCGGCTTCTGGAAGTGGGCAGCCGGATCAGCCTGCTGCCCTCGGCGCATGGCTATCGCAGCGAATGGGACAGCCTCTTGCAGGCGGCCGGTCTGGCCACGCTTTTCGCCCGCAAATATGGCGACCCGGTCCAGCGCAACATCGAAAGCTTCCTGTTCTTCGACCGCGACAACCCTTCGTCGGTGGCCAGTTGCCTGACCGCAGCGCGTGAGAACGGGCGGATCGTGCGCACAGCGCTGACGACACAGGTCTGGGATGCGCTGAATACCGCTTTTCAGGAGCTGAAGCAGCTGGAGCGGGCCGAACGCTCGACGCTGGAGCTGTCGCGCCTGACCGACTGGGTCATGCGGCACGCGGCTATGGTGAGGGGCGCCATCGACGCGACGCTGCTGCGCGATGACGGGTTCAACTTCCTGAACATCGGCTATTACCTTGAGCGCGGCGACAACACGGCGCGACTGATGGATGTGAAGTATTACGTCCTTCTGCCCCGGGTGGAGTTCGTGGGCTCCGGCCTCGACAATTACCAGTGGACAACGCTTCTGCGCGCGATGGGGGCGCATCGGGCCTTCCACTGGGCCTATGGTGGCGAGGTTACGGCCGCCAAGATTGCGGATTTCCTGATCCTCAACCCGCAGTCGCCCCGCTCGCTCGCCACTTGCGCGGCGGGTCTTGTCAACCATCTGGGGCGCGTCGCCAAGGCCTATGGCCGCGAAACCCTGGCGCAAGAGAAGGCGCGCGAGCTTTTGGCCGGTATCGAGAGAGCGACCACCGATGCGATCTTCGATGAAGGTCTGCACGAATTCCTGAGCCGCTACATTGGCGAGGCAGCGGATCTCGCCAATGCCATCCACGAGGCCTATCTGAGCGGGGAAATGCGCTGATGCGGTTAAGTGTCGATCACGTCACACGGTATCGCTACGACGCGCCGGTGCGGTCCGTCGTGCAAAGCCAGAGGCTGACGCCGTCGCTTTTTGCCGGGCAAAAGGTAATCGACTGGGAGGTCACCGTCACCGAGGGCCGCAAGGGCGCGGCGCATCGGGACGGGGCAGGGGACCAGGTCCAGGCCTGGACCATCGCCGGGCCGCTGACCTCGGTCGAGGTCCGGGTGCGGGGCACGGTCGAGACCGAGGATCTGGCCGGCGTCCTGCGCGGCCATCGCGAGTCGGTCATGCCGGACTGCTATCTGCGCTCGACTCCGCCGACCCAGGCCGATGTGGCGTTGCACCGTCTGGCCGAGACGGCAAGCGGCGCGGATTCACTGGCCTTGGCCCATGCCCTGTCGCAGGCTGTGTCTGATGCCATCGCCTATCGCCCGGGCGTGACCCATGCCCATACGACCGCCGCCGAGGCGCTGGCATTGGGCGAGGGGGTTTGTCAGGACCACGCCCATGCGCTGATTGCCGTCGCTCGGCTGCGCGGCATACCGGCGCGCTATGTCTCGGGCTATCTTTTCGTCTCGGAAGAGGGCGCCCCGCATGAGGCCGCCCATGCCTGGGCCGAGCTTCACGTCCCGGGCCTGGGCTGGGTCGGCTTTGACCCCGCGAACCGCTGTTGCCCGGATGCCCGCTACATCCGGCTTGGCTCTGGCTTCGACGCGCAGGATGCAGCGCCCATCCGCGGTGTCGCGCGGGGAGGGACTGGAGAATCGATGGATGTGACCGTTGCGATCCAGCAGGCGAACCAATAGGGTCCGGCCCGAAAGAGAAGGCCGAAAGAGGGACGGACGATGACCTATTGCGTGGGTCTTTTGCTGAACGAAGGCATGGTGCTTCTGTCGGATACGCGCACCAATGCCGGGCTCGACAACATCTCGACCTACCGCAAGATGTTCACCTTCGAAGATCCGGGCGAACGCGTGATCGTCATCATGACGGCCGGCAGCCTTTCGGTGACGCAGACGACGCTTGCCCAGTTGCGCGAGGCGATCGAGGATCCCGAAGCCACGCCCGAGACCTCGATCATGCTGGCGCCGACGCTGCTGAAAGTGGCCGAGATCGTCGGGGGTCGGCTGGCGCGCGTGCGGGCCGAGGTCGATGAGAAGCTTTCGGCCATGCAGGGGGCCTCGGCCAGCATGATTGTCGCAGGCCAGAGGAAGGGCGGCGCGATGCGGCTGTTCCTGATCTACCCCGAGGGCAATTTCATCGAAGCGACAGAGGACACGCCCTTCCTGCAGATCGGCGAGCACAAGTATGGCAAGCCGATCCTCGATCGGGTGGTCAAGCTGTCGACCAGCCTGCAGGACGCCCAGAAGGCGGTGCTACTGTCGATGGATTCGACCTTGCGATCGAACCTGTCGGTCGGAATGCCGCTCGACCTCGCAGTGATCGAGCGCGATGCCTGCCGGGTCACGCAAAAGCGGCGGATCGAAGCCGGCGACCCGCAGTTCCGCGCCATGAGCGAGGCCTGGTCCAACGCTCTGCGCGATGGGTTCGCCCGGATCACGCTTTAGATCCGGGCGCCCGGCCCGTTCAGAACAGAAGCTTGTAGAAATTGCCGTTGGTGTCGGTGGCCGTGCCGGTACCGCTGGCCGTGCCGGAGCCAATGACAAACGTGCCCTGGACGCGGGTGCCGTCTTCGCAAACGGCGTAGATCTCGCCACTGTTCACACCGGCAATGGTCTGCGCTTCGGTCCCGAGCTCGCCGCCGGTCTTGCGCCAGGTCAGCGCCAGCCCGCGCGAATTCGAGACGGTGCGCGGGGTGAGCGAGCTCCACGTGCCTTCGCACTTGCCGTTTTCCGGCAGACGGAAGGTCAGCGGACCGGAAGTGCTGGACGTGTTCTTCGCTGTTGCCTTGATCACGAGCGTCGGATCGGCGGCGGCGATGGCGCCTTCCAGCGGGTAGAGCTGCATGGTGCTGGTCGTGTTGGAACAGGCGCCAAGCAGGACAAGGGATGCGAGGGAGAGGATGCGAAGGCTCACGAGGACTGGCTTTCTACTTCGGGCGGGGCGTTGGCAACCGGGGTGAGAGGTCCGGGGCGGTGATTTCCGGGGGGAAATTACCCTGCAACGCAGGGATTGAACAGGCCAACCGGTATACTGGCCCCTGGGCGGGATGAAAGCCGCAGGGCAGATGGTGTTCCAAGGCTGCGGAACCCTGCAAGGCAAGGCCCGCAACCGTCGCGGCTGGGTCCGGACGTCCCAATAATGCTTGGTTGTGGCGCCCGCCTGCACATACAATAGATTTTGCTGCCAAGGGGTATCGGACAGTGTCCAAGGAGAGCTGGCAAAACCGGGGCAGAGCCCCAAGAAACAGCTTTGAGAAATCCGGTTCTTCTTTTATCGTTTGGTAAAATTTCAAAACAGCGGGGAGTGAACAATGACGAAAGACCTGATGATCCTTGGCCGTCGCAGCCTTCTGCTGGCGGGCGGGGCGCTGACCTTGACCGGGCTTCTGCCCCATCGTGCAAGCGCTGCCGGACCGATCAAAATGGCGGGCATCTACACCGTGCCGGTCGAACAGCAGTGGGTCAGCCGGATCCATCAGGCGGCCGAAGCCGCCAAGGCCGCCGGTGCCGTCGAATATGTCTATACCGAGAACGTGGCCAACACCGACTATGCCCGCGTGATGCGGGAATATTGCGAGCAGGGCATGCAGCTGATCGTCGGCGAAATCTTCGGCGCTGAACAGGAAGCCCGCGAAGTCTGCGTAGACTACCCGAACGTCGCGTTCCTGCTGGGATCGTCCTTCATGCCGGACGAAGCGGCAAACCCGAATCTTGCGGTCTTTGACAACTACATCCAGGATGCGTCCTATCTGTCGGGCATCATCGCGGGTGCGATGACCAAGTCGGGCAATATCGGCATGGTCGGCGGCTTCCCGATCCCCGAGGTGAACCGTCTGATGAACGCCTTCATGGCCGGTGTGCGGGAAACCCGGGCGGATGCCACGTTCCAGGTCTCGTTCATCGGGTCGTGGTTCGATCCGCCCAAGGCCAAGGAGACGGCCTTCGCGATGATCGAGGCCGGGGCCGATCTGCTTTATGCGGAACGCTTCGGGGTCTCGGACGCGGCGAAGGAAAAGGGTGTGCTGGCAATCGGGAACGTCATCGACACCCAGGCCGACTATCCCGACACCGTGGTCGCCTCGGCCCTGTGGCATTTCGAGCCGACGCTGAACGCGGCGATCGAAGCGATCAATGCGGGCAGCTTCAAGGCCGCGAACTACGGCGAATATTCCTTCATGAAGGCGGGCGGCTGCTCGCTGGCGCCGCTTGGCACTTTCGAAGGCAAGGTTCCGGCAGAGGTGATGGCCATGGTTGCCGAGAAGGAAGCGGCGATCAAGGACGGCAGCTTCCAAGTCGCGATTGACGACAGCGAGCCGAAATCGTCGTGACGGTGACGGCTCCGCAGGCGGGGGACATCGTCCTCCGCCTCGACAACATCACCAAGCGCTTCGGCGCGCTTGTGGCCAATTCCGCGATCTCGCTGGACCTGAAGCGCGGCGAAGTCATCGCCCTGCTCGGCGAAAACGGTGCCGGCAAGACCACACTGATGAACATCCTGTTCGGCCACTACCAGGCCGACGAGGGGCGGGTCGAAGTGTTTGGCCAGACCCTGCCGCCCGGCAATCCGCGCGCTGCCCTGGCTGCGGGCGTCGGCATGGTGCATCAGCATTTCACCCTGGCCGACAACCTCTCGGTCCTCGACAACATCACGCTTGGAACCGAAAGCCTCTGGTCGCGCGGCAAGGGGCGCCAGGCCGCACGCGCACGGATCGCGGCGCTGTCGGCCGAGTTCGGCCTGGCCGTACATCCTGACGCAAGGGTCGGCAGTCTTTCGGTCGGCGAACGCCAGCGGGTCGAGATCCTGAAGGCGCTTTATCGCGACGCCCGCATCCTGATCCTGGACGAGCCGACCGCCGTCCTGACCCCGCAAGAGACCGACGCGCTGTTCGAGACGCTGCGCAAGGCCGTGGCCTTGGGGCTTTCCATCATCTTCATCAGCCACAAGCTGCATGAAGTGATGGCGATTGCCGACCGCTGCATCGTGCTCCGTCATGGCAAGGTCGTGGGGGAGGTCAACACACATGCGACGGACCGCGCCAGCCTCGCCGCGCTGATGGTGGGCAGCGCTGTCACCTTGCCCAAGGCCGAGGCTCGGGTTGCCGGGCCCGTTCTTCTGCGGCTCGACCATGTGTCGACGCGTGCCCGGGGAACCGCCACAGGCTTGTCGGATCTGTCCCTTGACCTTTGTTCGGGCCAGATCACCGGTCTGGCCGGGGTGTCCGGAAACGGGCAGGCGGTCCTGGCCGACCTGATCTCGGGTCTCGTCCGCCCCGATGCGGGTCGGATCGAGATCGCCGGGGTTGAACCAGCCTCATGGTCGCCGCGGCAGGCGTTGAACCATCACATCGCGCGCATCCCGGAAGACCGGCACAAGACCGGCACGATCTCCGACTTCAATCTGACCGAGAATGCGGTTCTGGAGACCTATTCCAAGCCTCCGTTCAGCCGCATGGGCTGGATGAACTGGCCCGCCGCCGAGGACTTCGCCCGCGGCATCATCGCCCGGTACGACGTGCGCTGCCAGGGTGTCCTGCAGAGGATCCGACTTCTGTCGGGCGGCAACATGCAGAAACTGATCCTCGGGCGGGTGCTGGAACCCGGGCCCCGGATCATCCTGGCCAACCAGCCGGTGCGCGGGCTGGATGTCGGCGCCATTGCTTACGTCCACACGCAGCTGATCGCCGCCCGGGACAGCGGGGCGGCGGTCCTTCTGATCTCGGAGGACCTGGACGAAATCCAAAGCCTGTCCGATGTCATCCATGTCATCAGCGAGGGCCGCCTCTCGCCCGGGTTCGCGCGTGGCACGACGACGGCTGCAGAGCTTGGCCTCTGGATGGCCGGACAAGGGTTCGAAGGAAAAGACCGTGCGGCTTGAGCCTATCCCCAACCCGACACTCGGACGTCAGCTGGCCCTGCCGGCGGCGGCGCTTGCCGCCACGGTCGTGGTCGCCAGCCTGCTGGCCCTATTGGCCGGGGCCAATCCCTTCGCGGTGCTGGGCCAGATCGTCACCGGCGCGTTCGGATCGAAATTCGCCCTGCTTGAGACCCTGAACCGCGCCACGCCGTTGATCTTCACCGGCCTTGCCGTTGCGGTCGCCTTCAAGGCCAAGCTCTGGAACATTGGCGCCGAGGCCCAGCTTTACGCGGGTGCGATCGTGGCCGTGCTCTTTGGCACCGGCATGCTGGGCACGCCCTTCGTGCTTCCGGTCTCGGCAGCGCTTGCGATGTTGGCGGGTGCGCTGGTGCTTCTGGGGCCGGTCCTGCTGAAGACCCGTCTCGGTGTCGACGAGGTGGTGACGACGCTCTTGTTCAACTTCATCATGCTTCTGTTCGTCAGCTACCTGCTGGAAGGACCGATGAAGGACCCGATGGGCATGGGCTGGCCCAAGTCCGAGGCCCTGATCAAGGAGGCCCGGCTTCCGCGGATCGCCGAGGGCCTGCGACTGCACTGGGGCTTTGTGCTGGCCCTGATTGCGGCCATCGCAGTTCATGTCCTGGAACGGCGCACCACCTTTGGCTTCGAGATGCGCGCAGTGGGGGCGAACCTCGGGGCCGCGCGTTTTGCGGGCGTGCCGGTCAACCGGGTGCTTGTCCAGACGGCCCTGCTGTCCGGCGGCCTTGCAGCACTGGCGGGCTGGTCCGAGGTCGCGGGCCTCAAGGGCCATCTCAGCCAGGACCTGTCGCCCGGATTTGGCTACACTGGCATCATCGTGGCGATGCTTGCGCTACTTAACCCGCTTGGGGTGATCGGCACGGCGATCTTCGTGGCGGGGATCTTCGTCGGCTCGGATGCCATGAGCCGCGCGGCCGGTGTGCCGACCTATATTGCCGACATGCTGCTGGCTTCGGCGCTTCTGTTCATGGTTCTGGCAATCCTTCTGACAAGGGTCAGGCTGGTGCGGGGATGAGCGAAATATTTGATATCCTGATCTCGGCCAGCTTCTGGGCCGCCGTGATCCGCATCGCCTCGCCCCTTATCCTGGCCACCATGGGTGAGCTGATCTGCGAACGGGCAGGGGTGCTCAACCTCGGGATCGAGGGGATCATGGTCATCGGTGCCTTTACCGGCTGGATCGCGGTCTATCAGGGCATGCCGCTCTGGGGCGGGGTCGCAGTGGCCATGTCGGCGGGCATGCTCTTTGGCCTTCTGCACGCGACGCTGACGGTTCCCTTCGGCCTGTCGCAGCATGTTGTGGGTCTGGGCGTCACGCTTCTGGCCACCTCGACCAGTTCCTTTGCCTATCGACTGGCCTTGCCGGAAGTGACAAGCCCGCCAAAGATCGAGCCCTTTCAGCCGCTTGACCTTCCGGTCCTGTCGGATCTTCCCTTTCTGGGCGAGGTGCTTTTCACCCAGACCGCATTCACCTGGTTCGCCTTTGGCGTAGCGGTACTGGTGGCGCTGGTGCTGTTCCGGACACCCTTGGGACTTGCCCTGCGTGCCGCGGGCGAGAACCCTTCGGCGGTCGAGGCGCAAGGACTTTCGGTCACCGGCTTGCGCATGGGGGCGGTCATCGTCGGCTCGGGTCTGATGGCCACGGGCGGGGCTTTCCTGACCCTGTCGGCGTTTTCCTCCTTCTTCTTCGAGATGGTGAACGGACGCGGCTGGATCTGTGTCGCCCTGGTGGTCTTTGGTGCCTGGCGGCCGGGCAAGGCCGTGCTGGGCGCCATCCTCTTTGCCGCCTTCGATGCCCTGCAGATCCGGCTGCAACAGACCCCGCTTGGGGCGGATCTGCCCTATCAGGTCTTCCTGATGGCACCCTACGTCCTGTCCATACTTGCCCTGATCCTGATGTCGCGCCGGGCCGAAGTGCCCGCTGCCCTGATGGTGCCCTACAACAAGGGGGAACGCTGATGTTCGATCTCGTGATCAAGGGCGGGACGCTGCCCGACGGAACGGTTGCCGATATCGCGATCAGGGGCGACCGGATTGTCACTGTCGGGAAGGTGGATGCCCCGGCAAAGCGGGTTGTCGACGCCACCGGCGATCTCGTCACGCCGCCCTTCGTCGATCCGCATTTCCATATGGATGCGGTCCTGTCCTATGGCCTGCCGCGCGTGAATGCCTCTGGCACGCTGCTTGAGGGCATCGGACTCTGGGGCGAGTTGCGCGAGATCGCCACGGTGGACGAGATGGTGACCCGCGCGCTCCGCTACTGCGACTGGGCGGTCTCGATGGGCCTTCTGGCCATCCGCACCCATGTCGATACCACCCCGGACCACCTGCGCGGGGTCGAGGCCATGCTTGAGGTCAAGGCCCGCGTCGCGCCCTACCTTGACCTGCAACTGGTGGCGTTCCCGCAGGACGGGCTCTACCGGACGGCCACGGGTCGGCAGAATGTGATCCGGGCGCTGGATATGGGCGTCGATGTCGTGGGCGGCATCCCGCATTTCGAACGCACGATGGAGGAAGGCGCCGAATCCCTGCGCGATCTGGCGCGGATGGCGGCCGAGCGGGGCCTGATGTGGGACGTCCATTGCGACGAAACGGATGACCCGCTGTCACGTCATGTCGAGACCATGGCGCGCGAGGTGACACGGCACGGTCTTGGCGGCCGCGCGGCGGGCAGTCACCTGACCAGCATGCATTCGATGGACAACTACTATGTCTCGAAGCTTCTGCCGCTGATCGCCGAATCCGGGATGACCGCCATCCCGAACCCCCTGATCAACATCACCTTGCAGGGCCGCCACGACACATTCCCCAAACGCCGCGGCCTGACCCGGGTCAAGGAAATGCAGGCCCTGGGAATCACCGTCGGCTGGGGCCAGGACTGCGTGCTGGACCCCTGGTATTCACTGGGCACCGCCGACATGCTGGATGTGGCCTTCATGGGTCTCCATGTCGCGCAGATGACCCATCCGGCCGAGATGCAGCGTTGCTTTACCATGGTCACCGAGCACAATGCCCGGATCATGGGGCTGCAGGACTATGGCCTGACGCCGGGCTCGGTGGCCTCGCTGGTGGTGCTGGATGCCGGCAATCCGGTCGAGGCTCTCCGGCTGCGGCCTGACCGGCTTCTGGTCGTCTCAAAAGGCCGTGTCGTGGCCGAACGCCAGCGGAACGATTGCCGCCTGGACCTTGCCGGGCGACCGGCCACAGTCCGGCGACGGTTCTGAATCCGTTGCATCCTCCGGCAAAACGGGTACTTGCCGGGACTTGCCGTTCCAGTTTCGATCTCTGGGAAGGTTGGCTGGGGCGCTAGGATTCGAACCTAGGAATGGCGGTACCAAAAACCGCTGCCTTACCACTTGGCGACGCCCCAACCGTGCGGCGGTGTTTAGCGAAGCGGGTAAGGGGGTGCAAGAGGCCAGCGGCGAAATTTTCATCGCATCCTGCGGGTCTTGCGGCCCGGCCCTGCGGGCTCTAGGACGAGAACATGGACTGGGACGCGATCGTTCTTGGTGCCGGGGCTGCCGGCATGATGGCGGCCATCGAGGCCGGACGGCGCGGGCGCCGGGTGCTTGTCATCGATCACGCGAGGGCTGCGGGCGAAAAGATCCGTATCTCGGGCGGAGGACGGTGCAACTTTACCAATCTCCAGATCGCGCCAGAGCGTTTCCTGTCGCAGAACCCGCGGTTTGCCCTGTCGGCGCTGAAGCGATTCACGCAATGGGATTTCATTGCTCGGGTCGAGGCCGCAGGGATTTCCTGGCACGAAAAGACGCTGGGTCAGCTCTTTTGCGACGGATCCGCGACGCAGGTCGTGGGCATGCTTCTGCAGGACATGGAGCGGGCCCGTGTGACGCTGTGGCTTGAGACCTCGTTGGGTGAAGTGCGCCGCAGCGGGGCGGGCTTTCAGGTCGAAACCTCGCGCGGACCCCAGGCTGCGCGCTCGGTTGTGGTGGCGACGGGGGGCAAGTCGATCCCGAAAATGGGCGCCACCGGCTATGGTTACCGCGTTGCCGAGGCCTTTGGCCTGCCGATCGTCGAGACGCGCCCGGCCCTGGTGCCACTGACATTTGCCGAGCAGGAGCTTGGCTGGATGCGTCCACTTGCCGGGGTGTCGCTTCCCGGCAGGGTATCCTGTGGCCGCACAGGCTTTGAGGAGGCGCTCTTGTTCACCCATCGCGGGCTTTCTGGCCCTGCGGTGCTGCAGGTCTCGTCCTACTGGCGTGAGGGAGAGGCAATTGCACTTGATCTTCTGCCTGGACGCGATGCCGGGGCTTTGTTGCGCAAGGCAAAGTCCAGCCAGGGCCGGGCCGCGCTGCGCACAGTCATGGCGCAATGGCTGCCTGAACGACTGGCGCGCCATCTTGAGGATTTGCATGGCGTTACCGCGCCTATGGCCGAGTTGTCAGGGTCAGCACTCGATCGGGTAGCAGCGACACTGTCGGATTGGCGCCTCGTCCCGGTGGGCTCAGAGGGCTACCGTACCGCCGAGGTGACGCTTGGGGGTGTAGATACACGGGCACTTGACGGCCGCACTATGGCAGCAACCGCCGTGCCGGGGCTTTACTTCATAGGTGAGGTTATGGACGTAACCGGTTGGCTGGGCGGATATAATTTCCAATGGGCCTGGTCGTCCGGCTGGGCGGCGGGCCAGGATATCTGAGGAGGGCGGCCCGCGGCGCAGGCCACCGCTGGTTGTCACGCTGCCTTCCTTTGGCCCGCCAGCACCCGCGCCATCGTCTCACCCATGGCCGAGGGGTTCGGGGCCACCGTGATTCCGGCCGCAGTCAGGATTTCCACCTTCTCCTGCGCGCTTTCGCCAAAGGCGCTGATGATCGCCCCGGCATGGCCCATCTTGCGCCCCTTCGGCGCGGACAGACCCGCGATATAGGCCACGACCGGCTTTTTCATGTGCTTGGCCGCCCAGGCTGCTGCCTCCGCCTCCTGTGGTCCGCCGATCTCGCCGATCAGCATCACAGCATCCGTTTCGCTATCCGCTTCAAAGAGTTGCAGGATGTCCTTGAAGCTGGATCCGTTGATCGGATCACCGCCGATGCCGACACTTGTCGACACGCCAATCCCCAGCGCCTTCATCTGGCTTGCCGCCTCATAGCCCAGGGTCCCCGAGCGACCGACGATCCCAACCCGGCCCGGCATGTAGATGTGCGGCGGCATGATGCCCATGAAACCCTTTCCGGGGCTGATGATCCCCGCGCAGTTCGGGCCGATCAGCCGCATCTTCCGCGCCTCCGGATAGCGCCGCAGATAGCGCTTCACCCGCATCATGTCCTGCGCGGGGATCCCATCTGTCACGCAAACCGCCGTCTTGATCCCCGCATCCGCCGCCTCCATGATCGCGTCAGCCGCAAAGGGCGGTGGCACGAAAAGAAGCGAAGCCTCCGCACCCACCTCCTCCGCCGCCTCGCGGACGGTGTTGAAGAGGGGCCGGTCGAGAAGACTCCCGCCCCCCTTGCCCGGCGTGACGCCGCCCACGACATTGGTCCCGTGCTTGATCATGTCCGCCGCATGAAACTGGCCGATGCGGCCCGACATGCCCTGGACGATGACGCGGGTCTTTTCTGTGATCAGAATGGCCATTGTACCCTCCTCAGGCAGCCAGTTTCGGACGCGCGGCGACGGCCTTGTCGGCAGCCTCGGCCAGCGTGTCGGCAGTGATCAAGGGCAGGCCGGATCCGTTCAGGATCGCCTTGCCCTCTTCGACATTGGTCCCGGCCAGGCGCACGACGACCGGGATCGTCATCCCCACTTCGCGGTAGGCCTTGACCACACCTTCGGCCACCCAGTCGCAGCGGTTGATGCCCGCGAAGATATTGACAAGAATGACACTTACGTTCGGATCGGCCAGCACCGTGCGGAAAGCCCGGACCACGCGTTCGGGACTCGCCCCCCCGCCGATATCCAGGAAATTCGCGGGCTCCCCGCCCGCAAGCTGGATCATGTCCATCGTCGCCATCGCGAGGCCCGCACCGTTGATGATGCAGCCGATATCGCCCGTGAGGCCGACATAGGCGAGCCCGTGGTCCCCGGCGGTGGATTCCCGCGGGTCTTCCTGGCTCCGGTCGCGCAGCTCGCCGATCTCGGGACGACGGAAGAGCGCATTGGTGTCGAAGCTCATCTTGGCGTCGAGCGCGATCAGATCGCCCGAGCCGGTGATGACCAAGGGGTTGATCTCGACCATCATCGCGTCAAGGTCGCGGTAGGCGCGATAGCAAGCCTGCAGGATCGTCACCATCTGGGTGATCTGCGTGCCGGTGAGGCCGAGACCAAAGGCCAGTTCGCGCGCCTGGAATTCAACCAGCCCTGCTGCCGGGTCGATGGTCATCCGCCGCAGGCTCGTCGGGTCGGTTTCCGCCAGATCCTCGATCTCCATCCCGCCATGGGCCGAGGCCACGATCATGATCCGCTCCGACTTCCGGTCGAGGACGAAGCCGAGGTAAAGCTCCTTGGCGATGTCGCAGGCGGGCTCCACCCAAAGCCGGTAGACGCCCTTGCCGTTCGCATCGGTCTGCTTGGTCACCAGCTGGCGACCGAAGAGGGAACCCGCATAGTCCTGCACCTCCTCGACCGACCGGCAGAGCTTCACACCCCCCGCCGCGCCCCGGCCCCCGGCATGGACCTGGGCCTTCACGACCCAGGCATGGCCACCTAGCTCTCGCGCCCGGTAGGCCGCCTGTTCCGGTGACCAGGCAAGGCCGCCTTTCGGCACCGGCACGCCGAAACGCGCCAGAATGTCCTTGGCCTGATATTCGTGGATATCCATGAGCTTCCTCCCGTAACCTTCTGTAAGGCGGGCAATATTGCCCACCTTACGTTTCAAGCGGCCGCGATCGCCTCGGCAATCACCAGCACGTTCTTCGCCATTCGCTCGCTGGCTGCGTCGATCATCTTGCCGTCCAGGCTCGCCGCCCCCTTGCCCTGGGCCTCGGCCGCCTTCAGCTCCTCGATGATCCGCCGCGCCTTGGTCACCTCGGCATCGGTCGGCGAGAAGACCTCGTTGGCCAGCGCCACCTGGCTGGGGTGGATCGCCCATTTCCCCTCGCAACCCAAAGCCGCCGCGCGCCGGGCGCCCGCCTTGTAGCCCTCGGGGTCCGAGAAATCGCCGAACGGCCCGTCGATGGGACGCAGGCCATAGGCCCGGCAGGCCGTGACCATCCGCGCAATCGCCGCATGCCACTGGTCGCCCGGATAGGCGGGGTTCAGGCCGCCGATATTCGTGGTCCGCGCCCGCATCGAGGCCGCGAAATCCGCCACGCCGAAATGCAGGGCCTCCAATCGCCCGCCGAACTGGGCGATCGCCTCGACATTGGCCATGCCAAGTGCCGTCTCGATCAGCGCCTCCAGCCCGACCCGGGTCTGGAACCCCTTGGCCATCTCGATCTGGTTCACCATGGCCTCGACCATGTAAAGGTCACCCGGCACGCCCACTTTCGGCACCAGAAGCGTGTGGACCTTGTCGCCCGCCTGCTCCATCACATCGACCACGTCGCGGTACATGTAATGCGTATCAAGCCCGTTGATCCGGACCGAGACGGTCTTGCCCTTCGCTGCCCAGTCGATGTCATTCAGCGCCTGGATGCAGTTCCTGCGGGCCTGCTCCTTCTCCGGCGGCGCCACCGCGTCCTCCAGATCCAGGAAGATGTAATCGGCCGCGCTGGAGGCCGCCTTGTCGATCATCACCGGGTTCGAGGCCGGGACCGCAAGCTCAGACCGCTGCAGGCGCTGTTTCTTCAAAGGGTGTAGGGTGTGGCTCATGTCTTACTCCGCTGCCAGCGCCACGGCCGGGGCCGCGACGTCATAGATTTCCTGCGCCGCTGCCACGCCCGAGCCGAAGGCGATCTTCGCCCCCGCCGCGCTCAGCGACAGTTCCGCCAGGCCTAGCGCCGTCAGGCACATGCCTTCGTTCAGATCGCCCAGATGCCCGATGCGGAACACCTTGCCTGCCAGTTGCGACAGGCCGGTCCCGAACGAGATGTTGAAGCGTTCCAGCCCGATCCGGATCACGTCGCGCGCATCCACACCCTCGGGCGTCCGGATCGCCGTGACCGTGTCCGAGGCAAGCGAGGGGTGTTCGGCGCAGATTTCCAGTCCCCAGGCCGCAACCCCAGCACGGACCCCTGCGGCAAGCCGGGCGTGGCGGGCGTGGACATTGGCCAGCCCCTCGGTGTGCAACCGGTCCAGCGCCGCTCGCAGCCCGTGCAGAAGCGGCGTCGGCGGGGTGGCGGGGAAGTAGCCAGTCTGGGCAGTAACCGCATAGTCGGCGAAGGAAAAATAGCTCCGCCGCATCGTGTTGGTCGCGGCCGCCCGCATCGCCTTGGGGCTGACCGCCAGGATCCCGAGGCCGGCCGGGGCCATCAGGCCCTTCTGGCTGCCGGTGACCGCCAGATCGACACCCCAATCGTCCATCCGGAACGGGATCGACCCGATCGACGACACCCCATCGACGAAGAGGAGCGCGTCATGGAAGCTTGCATCCAGTGCCTCCCGTACCCCTTTCACATCCGAGGTCACCCCGGTCGCGGTCTCGTTGTGGGTGACGAAGACCGCCTTGATCTTGCCCTCGCGGTCCGCTGCCAGTCGCCGGGCGAATTCACTGACGGGCGCCCCCGCGCCCCAGGCGACATCGACGATCTCGACATCCAGCCCAAGGTCCGCGGCCATCTTCGCCCAGAGGGTGGAAAACTGACCGTGTCGTGCCATCAGCACCCGGTCGCCCGGGTTCAGCGTGTTGACGATGGCCGCCTCCCATGCGCCGGTGCCCGAGCCGGGGAAGAGCATCACTGTCGCGTCCGCAGTGGCAAAGAGCGGCTTCAGGTCGCGCAGGATCGACAGGACAAAGGCGCCGAATTCCGGGCCGCGCTGGTCCTGCTGGGCGACGTTCATCGCCATCCGGACCTGTTCAGGCACATTGGTCGGGCCGGGAATGTAGAGATGGTTCAAACCGGGTCTGAAAGGCATGGGCTCCTCCTCTTCGGGCGACCATGCGGTGTGAGACGGGCCACGGCAAATCGTCTCGGGTTTCGCTGTGACTGCATTAATTTACAGATCGTGAATCTTGTAATAATGTAAACATGACATAGCAGATTATGTGTACAACGGCATGCAGAAGACCTTCATTGGCCCCCAGCTCCGCCGCCTTCGGCAAGAGCGTGGCGAGACCCAGGCGAGCCTTGCCAAGGCGCTCGGCATCTCAGCTTCCTACGTCAACTTACTGGAAAACAACGAAAGATCGGTTTCGGTCCAAGTTCTCCTGAAACTGATGGAAGCCTACGGCGTCGATTGGCGCGACCTGGCGGATGACACGGTGGGCTCGATGCTCTCCGACCTCCGCGCCAGTTTGCAGGACCCGATCTTTACAGGCCACCGCCCCGACCTGACCCAATTGCGTGGCGCGCTGGCCCATGCCCCCGATCTGGCCGCCGCGTTTCTGCGCCTGCATCGTGCCTATGGCGCAGCGCTGGACCGGCTTTCGGCCCTCTCGCAGGACAGCCCCGATCCCGCCGCCTCGCCCGAGGCGGGGGTCCACAGCTTCTTCCGCCGCAACCGCAACCATTTCCGCGAGCTGGAACTGGCCGCCGAAGGCTTCTGGGACGGGCTCCGCCCTGAACGGGATGACATCTATGCCGCGCTCAAGGCCCGGCTCCGCGACCGGATGGGGATCGCTGTCCGCCTCACCCGGGTCGAGGACATGCCGGGGGCGCTTCGGACCTATGACGAACACCGCCGCGAGATCCGGTTGTCCGAGGCGCTTGATCACACCAACCGCTGCTTCCAGCTTGCCCATATGTGCGCGCTTCTCGCCTGGCGTGGGTTGTTGGACAGCCTGGTCCAGCGTTCAGGCCTGGAGGACCCGCCAACCGCCTCGCGCCTGCGGGTGGAATTGGCGAACTACTTCGCCGCAGCAATCCTGATGCCCTACGACGCGTTCCTCGCCGAAGCGCGGGCCACGAAATACGACTTCGACCTGATGGCCACCCGCTTCGGCGTGAGCTTCGAGCAGGCCTGCCACCGCGCAACCACGCTTCAGCGCGAAGGCGGGCTGGGCGTTCCGTTCTTCTTCCTGCGCATCGACAAGGGCGGCAACGTCACCAAGCGCTTCAACGCGACCGAATTTCCGCTTGCCGAATTCGGCGGCGCCTGCCCCCGTCTGGACGTCCATACGAGCTTCCGCACCCCCGGCCGCATCGTCCCGCAGTTTGTCGAGATGCCGGACGGCAGCCGATATTTCGTGGTCTCGCGGACCGTGGACCGGCCAAGCTGGTTTCGCCATGCGCAAGACAACCGGCTCGCGGTCGCGATGGGCTGCGCCATCGAATTTGCCCCGCAGATCGGCTATGCCGAGGGGCTTTCGGTGACCACTGCGCAGATTACACCCATCGGCATCAACTGCCGCATCTGCCCGCGCAGCGGCTGTGACCAACGCGCGCATCAGGCGGTGATCGATACCCGGCCCGTGGACGAACTTCGCCGGGGCGCGACGCGTTTCGACGGTTGATCTCGCGGCTTCGCGTCTGGCTAGATCGGTGCGAGCCGATGAAAGCGGCTTTGCTCATAGACCAGCGGGGCAGGGGCCTCGACCTCCGCCCCTACACGAATGTGGGTGATCTGCCCGATGACCACCTGATGCGTGCCCGCGATCAGGCTTTCGCTGACCGTGCAGGAGAGGCTGACCACCGCGCCCTGCAGAACCGGCAGGCCGTGCTCGTCCTCCCGCCAGTCTCCTACCTTGAACTTGGCCTCGCCAGACGCGCCGCCAACCCCGGCAAAACAAAGCGCGATGTCGCCGCCATCGCCCGGCAACAGGTTGACGACGAAGCGGCCGGTCTGGGCCACGGCCGCGCAGGTGCCGGTCTTGCGGTTGAGGCAGACGAGAAGGCTTGGCGGATCGGCGGTGACAGAAGCCACCGCCGTCGCCGTGATCCCGCGCCGTTCGCCTTCCGGCGTCAGGCTGGTCACGATGGTCACCGCGCCGGGAAACCGGGCCATGGCCTGGCGGAACCCGGCGGGATCAACGGGCATCGTCACTTCAGGCCGCCTTCAGCTCGGACAGATAGCTTGCCGCGGCATTGGGATCGGCAAACCACGGGAAGAAGTCGCGTGGATCATCGAAGCCGTTGGCCATCCGATGCGCGAGCTTTGGCAGCACGCAGGCGTTGCCCATGATGTCCAGAATGAAGGGCGGCGGTGGCAGCAAAAGCATGTTGGTCCATTGCACAACCCAGCGCGCATAATCCCAGAACTCGTTGAAGGTGCCCTGCATCCAAGCCTCGTCAAAGGGCCGGTTGCCCTGGTCAAGGATGCGACGCAGATAGACCGCTGCCGCCTTGGAGGCGTTGTTCGACCCCTGCCCGGTGATCGGGTCGTTCAGACAGACCGCATCGCCCAGACCCAGCACTTTTCGCCCCGAAGGCAGGGTCGCCACCGGGTGCCGGATCGTGGGGGCAAAGCGGCCCGCGAGGATCCCGTTGTCGTCCGTCAGCTGACAATTCTTCGACCGCTCGTATTCCCAGGGCAGGAAGGTCTTGAGGATCCACAGCGATTTCTCCAGGTGCTGCGCGGGGGTCTTCACCTCGCCCCAGCAATCCATCGGCCCGCCGGGGATGCCCTCGAAGACCATGATCTCGCAAGGACCGGTCGTGGTCAGCGCCGGGAAGACGAAATATTCGCCCACACCGGGGATCAGGTTGAACTCCACCGCGGAATGCGGCTGGCGCGGGGTCATCCCGGTGACATAGGTCAACGCAAGGGCCCGCATCGGTTTGTCATAGGCCGACTTCTCCGCATCGCGCGCAAACATCGCCCCAACCTCGCCCTTGCCCGAGGCGACGATCACCAGATCGTCCTCGGCGGCATAGCTCTCGATCTCGGCAATCCCGGCATCGGCGATCACAAGCTCGCCGCCCAGACGCTGGAACTCCTCCAGCCAGCGCGGCATCTTTACCCGCTGATCGACCGCATAGCCGTTGCGCTCAAGCTTTCCGGTCCAGTCGATCACCTTTGTCCCCGAACCGTCCGGGTTCGGGACGATGAAGTTGATCCCCTGGACCGGCGGGCAGCTCTCTGACCAGTAGTCGATCCCGAGGTCGCGTTCGTGCTGGACCGCATTGGCGAACATGCATTGCGAGGACAGGACCCGCCCGGCCGCGATCTCTGCCCCCGTCCGGTTCTGGACCACCCGGACTTGATGCCCCGCCTTCCGAAGGCCGATCGCAACCATCAGGCCCGACTGGCCACCGCCAACTATGGTGAATTTCCGCATCGCTCAACTCCCTGATTTCTTGTGATTATGCCATCAGCTTCGGTATGGCGGGCTCGGCCTGCTCCGGCCCCATGGCCGTGTATCCGCCATCCACCCGGATATCCGTTCCGGTGATGAATCCCGCCTCGTCCGAACACAGGAACAGGACCGCCGCCGCCACTTCCTCGGGGTCGCCGACCCGGCCGAGAAGGTGAAACGGTGCCGCCACCGCATCGGTCTTTGCCCGGTCGCCACCGGTAAGCTGGTCCATGATGTTGGACCAGGTCCATCCGGGGCTGACCGCGTTCACCCTTATGCCCTTCGGTGCCAGGTCCATCGCCTGGTTCCGCGTGAGCTGCAGGATCGCGGCCTTCGACACCGGATAAAGCCAGCGCCCGGTCTGCGCCACGCGGGACGAGATCGAGCCGAAATTGACGATCGCCCCCCGGTTCCGTTCCAGTTCCTCCAGCGCCGCCTGCATCAGGACGACCGAGCCCACGACGTTGACGTTGAAGCTTTCCAGCCATTCCGCGCGGGAGGACGCCGCGCCATTGTCCAGATAGCTGCAGGCGACATTCACCAGAAAGTCGATCCGCCCGAACCGTGCCTTCGTGGCCGCGACCAGCGCCGTGATCTGGGCATCGTCGCGCAGATCGCAGGTCTGGAAGGCCACGCCCTCCGGCAGATCATTCCCCGGCACGATGTCGGCCACCATGACCTTTGCCCCCGCCGCAACGAAGGCCGCGACCACCGCCCGGCCGATCTTGGTGCAGCCTCCCGGCACGATTGCCACTTTCCCGGCCAGTCCGCGCATCCGACACCTCCAGCAATTGTTTGAACTTGAAAGATTTGTGCCGATCCTTGTGCCGCGCACTATCCGCCGGGCGCGGGGACTATCCGGAAAACGAAAAAATCCTGCGGCGACCCGTCGCAGCGCGGGCTTCCGTGTTAGGCTGTGCCCAGAATGAACCGGGGACCGGATGGCGCAGGCACTGCTCAGGGACCACGCCCTTTTCCACTCGCACGACCTCGACGAGGCACGCGAGCGGGTGGCGGCCGTCTTTTGCCCGCACCGGCTTGAGACGCTGGGAGCGCAAAGCCTGCTTGATGCGCGTCATCATCATCTGCCCGGCCAGCGCCTGTCGCTCAACTACATCGAATACGGCGCCCGCACGCTGATCGAGCCGGGCGAGCTTGATGGCTTCTACCTCTTGCAGATCCCGCTGGATGGCGGGGCAACGATCACCAACGGGCGCGAGACCTATCTGTCCACACCCGACCGTGCGGCCATTCTGAACCCGCATCTGCCGACCCGGATGACCTGGGAAGAAGGGACCCGCCAGGTTTTGGTGCAGATCACCCGCCGCGCAATGCAGGATCATCTGGCCGGCCTCCTCGGCGCGCCCTCCGACCGACCCCTGACTTTCGAGGGACCGATCGACCTGACGCAGGGCGCCGGGGCAGCACTTCGGCGGCTTGTCATGTGGCTGGTCAGCGAGGTCGATGCCGGGGCGCCGCCCATCGGGCCGGGCCTCATGGCGCGACAGATCGAAAGCACGGTCCTCTCTGGCCTGCTCGAGGCCCGTCACGACCATCAGGCCCAGCTGTCCCGGCACCGGTCCGCGCCGCGTCCGCGCCACCTGCGATTGGCCGAAGGCTATATCGAAGCGCATCTCGACCAGCAGATCACGCTGGAAGAAGTGGCCGATGCGGCAGGCATCTCGCCTCGTGGCCTGCAAATGGCTTTCCGCACCTTCCGCGACACCACGCCCTTGGCCTTCTGGCGGGCCACGCGGCTGGACCGTGCCCATGCCGATCTTCTGGCAGCCCCACCCGGCACACGCGTCACCGATATCGCGCTGCGTTGGGGCTTCACACATTTCGGCCGCTTTGCCGAGCTTTACCGCGAACGCTTTGGCCTTTCGCCACGCGACACGCTGAAGGCGCCCTTCCCGGAAGAAAGCGCCGCTGAGGCGGAAAGCTGATCCGCAAAGCGGGCAGGTGGTTGACCCGGCGTCCGTCCTTGCGCATCTGCTGCCGTCACGCTGCGCGGGCGGTTCCCCGTGCCATGACAATCCCGGGGGGCAGCACATGACCGGTTCAACCACCAGCAACGGGGACGAGGCGCTCGACCTTCTGTCCCGGATCCTGGGTCTGGCGGGCGCGCAGTCCCTGGCGCTTTTCAACAGCATGGCCCTGCGGCAGGTGGATGCCAAGTCGCCCGGCGACCTGGTTTCGGATGCCGACCGCGCGGTAGAGGCGACGCTTCGCGACCTTCTTGGCCAGGACTTCCCCGACTGCGACATCCTGGGCGAGGAATTCGGTGGCACGGCCAGCCCGCGCTTCTGGGCCGTGGACCCCATCGACGGCACCTCGAACTTCCTTTCCGGACTGCCATACTGGACGATCTCGCTTGGCCTGATCGTAGACGGCTCGCCCGTGATGGGCGGCATCGTTGCCCCGGCGATGGGCCTTTCTGCGGTTGGTTCGGTGGGCGGCGGCTTGCGCCTGACAGGCCTTGAGCCCGGCTCGCGCCCGATCGATCCCCCCTGCATCGGCCTTGGCCGCAACGACCGCTGGCCCGCCCCGGACCGACACGCCGTCGAGGCAGCGATCGAGGCCTCGGGTCATGCCCCCCGCCTCTTCGGTTCCTGCGCGCTGTCCCTGATGCTCGTCGCCGCAGGTCGGATGAAGGGCTATGTCGAGCCCCGGGTCGGCGGGCTTTGGGATTGCGCAGGGGGCCTGGCGCTGTGCCGCGCGGCAGGCCTGCCCACGGCCTTCAAGGTCCATCCGGACGGAACCGTGGATGTGCTGGCGGGCGAGGTTTTCGATCTGGTCGGAAATCCGGATTGGGTGGCCGAACTGACCTAGATGCGGTCAAGCTGCCGCGATTTTCGAGCGCAAATCATTCAAGCTTGAAACATCTTGAGGCGCCCCCGGATTTCTCCTATCGTCCCTTTGCACCAACGGGGCGGGAAGGACGGGATCACTTGGCCAGCAACAGCACGGCGGGGGGCTATTTCCTCTATCATTCCATCGGCATCTATCCCGGCAAGGAAGAGGACATGGCCCGTGCCATGGCCGAATTCTCCGAGGTCTGGGCCGCCCCGAACGACAAGCAGTGGGGCTATGTCCTGCGCAAGCGGCAGGATTTCATCGACCGCTGGCGTCGGCTGATCAACGTCCCGAAAGGCAGCCTCACGACTGTCGACAATGTCACCGAAGGCCTGCAGAAGATCCTCCGCGCCCTGCCCGAGGGGAGCTTGCGGGGCAAGCGGGTTCTGACGTCCGCCGACTGCTTTCCCTCGCTTCACTTTCTTCTTCAGGGCCTTGCCCCGAAGATGGGCTTCACCCTGACCACGGTCCCCTTGTCCGAAGGCCGCGCGTGGGTCGAGACCGAGGATTTCCTCGCCCACTGGGGCCCGGATGTCGGGCTCGCGCTGCTGACCTGGGTGACCTCGATCGGGTCGTCCAAGATGGACTACCCGGCCCTCGTCGCTCACGGCCGCGCGATGGGCAGCCTTATGGTCGCCGACATCACCCAAGGGGCGGGCCTGATGCCCTTTGACGCGTTGAACCCGCGGGTCGATTTCGTCGTCTCGACCAGCCTCAAATGGCTTTGCGGTACGCCGGGGGCCGGCATCCTTTACGCTGACAAGGACCTGATCCCGATGCTGTCGCCCGAGGGGCGGGGGTGGTTCAGCCAGAACAACCCCTTCTCCTGGGATCTGGACCGTTTCGAATACGCCCCCGACATCCGGCGTTTCGACACCGGCACGCCGGGGTCGGTGGCGGCCGTCGCCTCCCTTCCGGCGATGGAGTGGTTCTCGAAGCAGGACCTTCGTGACGTCTCCGCCCACAATCGCCGCCTGGTGGACCGGGTCATCGAACGTGCCGACCGGTTGTCGCTTCCCCTTCACTCTCCCCGCGACGCGGATAAGCGCGGCGGGGCGGTGATGATCCGGATGCCCGACAAGGCCGAGGCCGCCGCCTGCGTTGGCGCCTTGGGGGTCGAAGGATACTCGGTCGATTTCCGTGGTCCGATCCTGCGGATGTCGCCGGGCTTTGTGACCGAGGAACGCGCGGTGGACGCGGTCTTTGACATGGTCGAAGAGGTGATGACCCGCCGCCGCCGCCGCTTTGCGGGGCAGGGCGGGGCCACGACCGGCGCAGGGGAGATTCTGGCGGATCTGGCCTCGGGGCTCGCGTCCGGCGGGGTGCGGGTCGTGGACCTGACCGCTCAGCTGGGGCCGGAAACCCCGATCCTGCGACTGCCCGAGGACCTTGCCCGGAACACGCCGAAAGTGGCGATCCACCGGATAAGTGAATACGACAAGGACGGCCCCTTCTGGGCCTGGAACTGGCTTGAGCTTGGCGAACACTCCGGCACGCATTTCGACGTGCCGCACCATTGGCTGTCGGGCAAGGACCATCCGGACGGGTTCACCGATACCCTGTCCGTCCAGCGCCTGATCGCGCCCGCCAATGTCATCGACTGTTCGGCCGAAGCCGCCGCAGACCCCGATTTTCTGCTGACCGCCCAGCACGTTAAGGCCTGGGAGGCCAGACACGGCGAAATCGGTCCGGGCGAGTGGGTGCTGATGCGGACCGACTGGGACAAGCGGTCCCATGACGAGGCGCTGTTCCTGAACGAGGATCCCGATCCTAACGAGGACGGCTCGCATTCCCCGGGCCCCTCGACCGACTGCATCGACTACCTGCTGGGCAAGGGGATCGTCGGCTGGGGCACGCAATGCATCGGGACAGATGCGGGGATGGCCGGCAAGTTCAGCCCACCCTTCCCGGCGCACAACTTCCTGCATCGGGACAATTGCTTTGGCCTCGCAAGCCTTTGCAATCTTGACCAGTTGCCGCCGAAGGGCGCGATCCTGATTGCGGCGCCCCTGAAGATCAAGGACGGTACCGGCTCGCCGATCCGGGCACTGGCCCTGGTGACGGGTCGCTGAGCGCAAGCCGGACGTCCTTTTTGCCGCGAACCAGGCGGGCGCCGCGGTCCTCCGCGACAATGCGTCGGCTTTCAGGGCTTACCGGAGCGTGAACTAAGTGCTCCGGACCTATCCTGCTGCCATGAAGCATTTGATGCTTGTTTTGTAAAATGAACCGCGCAGGATTGAGACAAGCCGCCAGAAAGGCCATAAGCCCAAGATGACCGTGAAAAACCCCACTTTCCGACAGACCCGGCGTTCCTTGCCAATCGCTCTCCTCCGCGCCCGTGAGACCGTAATGGGACCGTTGCGCGACATGCTCGCGACTTCGGGCGTGAATGAGCAGAAGTGGCGGGTCCTGCGGGTCTTGCAGGAACGGGGGCCGCTTGAGCTGAGCCAGGTTGCCGCCGAAGCGGTGCTGCTTCTGTCCAGCCTGACCCGCATGGTCGGGCCTATGGTGGAAGAGGGGCTGATCTCGCGCATGACCCCGCCCGAAGATCGTCGCAAGACGATTGTCGCGATCACTCCGGCCGGACTGGCACTGGTCAATGCCCATGCCGGCCAAAGCGCGGCGATCCTTGGTCGCATCGAGGCTGGCTTCGGTCGCGACCGGCTTGAGCAGCTGCTTGATCTGCTTGAGGACCTGCAGAAGCTGGACCTTCGCAGCGGCCCGACCGAGGCTGTTGGCAAGACCAAGCGTTAATCCCCAGACTGAAAACTAGGCCCCCGGTAGAAATTCGGGCTTGACGGAAATTGGATCGTTCCAGTAAATAAATTGGAACGATCCAAATTTCGGGGGAATCATGCGCTGGGGTCTGATCGGGGCAAGCACCATCGCCGAGCAGCACATGATCGCGGCGCTTCGCCATGTGGGCGGAGAGGTTGCCGCAGTTGTCAGCACGACCCTCGCGCGGGCGCAGGACTTTGCCGACAAACAGGGCATTCCCAAAGCCGGAACCGAGCTTTCGCTCGTGTTGGATGACCCTTCGATCGACGCCGTCTACATCTCCTCGACCAACGAAAAGCATCGGGCGCAGGCCCTGGCCGCGATTGCCGCTGGCAAGCATGTCCTTTGCGAAAAGCCCCTGGCCATGACGGTCGCGGAAGCACGCGACATGGTGATTGCCGCCGAAAAGGCCGGACTGGTCTTTGCGACCAACCATCATCTGCGCTGCTCGGGGTCGCACCGGGCCATCCGCGAGCTCATCGCTTCGGGCCGGATCGGTCGGATCCTGTCGTTGCGGATGTTCCACGCGGTTCACCTTCCGGAGAACCTGCGCGGCTGGCGGATCAACGATGCGGCAGCCGGGGGTGGGGTCATTCCCGACATCACCGTCCATGATGCCGATGTCGCCCGCTTCCTGTTGCAGGAAGACCCGGTCAATGTCGTGGCCCAGATGTCGGCTTCGGGCATGGGGCAGGGGGTGGAGGACAGCGCCATGTCGGTGTGGTCGATGCCCTCGGGCGCCATGGTGATGAGCCATGAAAGCTTTACCCATCCCTTCGCCGGTTCCGGCCTTGAGGTCCACGGGACAGAAGGCTCGATCTTCGCGCGTGGCGTGATGACCCAGTTGCCTGTCGGCGAGATCGAACTTGTGACGGCTGCAGGGCGCGAGATCGTGCCCTTCTCCAGCCACGGGCTTTATGTCCAGGCGGTGCAGGACTTTGTCTCGGCCGTCAACGGCTCGGGTAGGCCCGCCGCAACCGGCCGGGATGGTGTGGCCTCGCTGGCCGTGGCCCTTGCCGTGCGCGAGGCGGGACGATCCGGCTTCCGTCAGGTCGTCGACTATGGAGTGCGAGCATGACCAAGCTTGTCACAGCAGCCCAGGCGGCGGCGCTGGTTCCGGACGGGGCAGTGGTTACGGTCTCGTCTTCCTCTGCGCTTGGCTGTCCCGATCTGGTCCTGCGCGCGATCGGAGAACGCTTTCGCGACGAAGGTCATCCGCGGGCCATCACCACGCTTCATCCGATTGCTGCAGGCGACATGTATGGCGTGCGCGGAATGGACTGGATCGCGCAGGACGGCCTTCTGGCGCGGGTGCTGGCTGGTTCCTACCCATCAGGGTCGTCGAACCTGCCGATGCCCGAGATCTGGAAGATGATCGTCGAAGACCGGGTGGCGGCCTACAATGTGCCCTCCGGCATCATGTTCGACATGCACCGCGAGGCGGCCGCGCGGCGTCCGGGTGTGCTGACCAAGGTCGGGATGGAGACCTTCGCCGACCCCATCCGCGAAGGCTGTGCGATGAACGCCCGCGGCGCTGCGGCCCCCATCGTCCGGCGAGTGGAGTTCAACGGCGAGACCTGGCTTCATTTCCCGAACATCCAACCCGATGTCTGCATCCTGCGGGCGACGACGGCGGATGAAAACGGAAACCTGACCTACGAACATGAGGGCGCCTACCTGGGGGGGCTTGAGCAGGCCATTGCCACCCGCAATCACGGCGGGTTGGTCATCGCCCAGGTCAGCCGGATGACGGCCAAGGGTTCGCTGCGGCCACATGACGTCCGGGTGCCGGGTCATCTGGTCGATCGGATCGTGATCGACCCAGAGCAGAAACAGACCTGCGAGACGCCCTATGATCCGGCCATCTCGGGCCAGATCATGCGGCCCTGGTCCAGCTTTACGCTCGCCGAACAGGGCGTCGAAAAGGTGATCGCCCGCCGCGCGGCGCTTGAGCTGAAGGGGGGCATGACCGCCAACCTCGGCTTCGGGATCAGCGCCATGGTGCCCCGCATCCTGCTGGAGGAAGGCCACCCCGAAGCCGTCACCTGGGCCATCGAGCAGGGCGCCGTCGGGGGGATGCCGCTGACGGGTTTCGCCTTCGGCTGCGCCTCGAACGCCTGGGGCTATGTCCCCTCGCCGCAGCAGTTCATCTATTTCCAGGGCGCAGGCTTCGACATGTCGTTCCTGTCGTTCCTCGAGATCGACGTCGAGGGCAACGTCAATGTCTCGAAGCTTGGGAAAAAACCATATCTGACAGCCGGTTGCGGCGGTTTCGTCGACATCACCGCCCATGCGCGGAAGATCGTCTTCTCGGGCTGGTTCGAGGCCGGTGCCCAGGTGGAGCTGACCGCATCGGGCCTGAAGGTCGCAAGCCCGGGCAAGTTCTGCAAGATGGTCGACCGGGTCGAGCATGTCACCTTCTCGGGCAACCGTGCCCGTGTTCAGGGGCAGGAGGTGCTCTATGTCACCGAACGCTGCGTCATGCGCCTGACCGACAAGGGTCTGGTCGCGACCGAGATCATGCCTGGCATTGACCCCGGCCGCGATATCATTGCCGCATCGCAGGGCAGAGTCACCGTGGTCGGGAATGCCGCGACCATGCCGCTTGCACTTTTGGCCGATGGGCCGATGGGATGGCAGCCATGAGCGGCGTACGTTTGCATATCGCGGGGGGCGTGGCCGAGATCAGGCTCGACAATCCGGCCAAGCTCAACTGCTTCACGGTCGAGATGCTGGGCCAGCTTGCCAGCCATCTCGAGGTCGTCGAGGGCCGCAGTGAAGTGCGGGCAGTGATCGTGACCGGCGAAGGCGAGAAGGCATTCTGCTCGGGCGCCGACATCAACGCCTGGGGCGGCCTCACGCCGGCCGAATTTGCCCGGAACTGGGTGCGCGGCGGCCATCGGATCTTTGACCGCCTGGCGCGGCTGTCGAAACCTACCGTCGCCTGCCTGAACGGTCATGCCTTTGGGGGCGGGCTCGAACTTGCGGCAGCCTGCGACATCAGGGTGATCACGCCCAGGGCCACGATCGCACTGCCCGAGGCCGGGGTCGGGATCGTGCCGGGCTGGTCCGGCAGCCAGCGGCTCGCCCGGCTTATTCCCGAAGGGATGCTGAAGGAGATGGCGCTGTTCGGCCGTCGGATCGGGGCGGATCGGCTGTTGTCCAGCGGGTTCGTGGCAGAGGTGTCCGAGGATGCCCGCGCGGCAGCCCAGGAAATCGCCGACAAGGTGGCCGGCCTCTCCCCTCGTGCGACGGAAATCACCAAGGCGATGATCCATGCGGGGCAGGGTGAGGATCAGGCCGCGCTGATCGAGGCCCTGGGCTCGGCCGCCATCGCCGCCAGCGCCGACCGCCAGGAGGGCGTCGCGGCCTTCCAGAGCAAACGCAAACCTGAGTTTCCGGGGACCTGACATGCTTGACCTGACCGTGATCCCCGCCTCTGGCATCGCCCTTCCCGCCGCGCCTTTCCGGGCCCGCCATCTGATCGACGGTGCATGGCTGGACAGCGCCGACGGTGCCGTCAGCGAACGTATTTCGCCGTCGCATGGCGTCGTGGTCAGCCGCGCGGCCAAGGGGGGCAAGGCGGAGGCCGAAGCGGCCATCGCTGCGGCCCGCCGCGCTTTTGACGATGCACGCTGGAGTGGCCTGTCCGGCAAGGCCCGTGCTGCGGTGCTGCTCAAGACCGCCGATCTGATCGAGGCCAATGTCGAACGCATGGCTCTGATCGAGACGCTGGAATCGGGCAAGCCCATCACGCAGGCGCGGGGCGAAATCTCGGGTGCGGCCGATCTCTGGCGCTATGCCGCATCGCTCGCGCGTACTCTGCATGGCGACAGCCACAACTCCTTGGGCCAGGACATGCTGGCGGTCGTCCTGAAAGAGCCGATCGGCGTCGTCTCGATCATCACACCCTGGAACTTTCCGTTCTGGATCCTCAGCCAGAAGCTTCCCTTCGCGCTTGCGGCGGGCTGCACCTGCGTCGTCAAACCGTCGGAGTTGACCCCGTCGACCACGGCGATCCTGGGCGAGTTGCTGGCCGAAGCAGGCCTGCCTGCAGGCGTGGTCAATATCGTCCTCGGCTACGGCCAGCCTGTCGGTGCTACGCTTTCTTCCGACCCTCGAGTGGACATGGTCACCTTCACCGGCTCGACGGCCGTGGGTCGCGGGATTGCGGCGGCGGCCAGTGCAACGCTGAAGAAAGTGGCATTGGAGCTTGGTGGCAAGAACCCGCAAGTGATCTTCCCCGACGCCGACCTGGAAAGCGCGGCTGATGCGGTGGTCTTCGGGGTCTATTTCAACGTGGGCCAATGCTGCAATTCGGGTAGCCGGATTCTGGTTCATGAAGACATTTCCGAGGCCTTCACGGCCCGGGTTGTCGAGCTTTCCCGACAGGTTGCCTTTGGCGACCCCCTGGACCCTGCCACCCAGGTCGGCGCCATTGTCACGCCCGAGCATGGCGCGAAGATCGACGGCTACGTCCTTGCCGCCCGCAAGGCCGGGGCCAAGGTCGAGTTGGGCGGCAGTTCGTTGGCCGTGCCCGGCCTCGGCCACCAATTCTATCAGCCGACCGTGGTAAGCCGGGTCACTCCCGACATGGCCATCGCACGAGAGGAAGTCTTTGGCCCGGTTCTGACCGTCCTGACCTTCCGCAGCTTGGATGAGGCGCTGGCCCTGGTGAATGACGCCGACTACGGCCTTTCCGCCGGGGTCTGGAGCGAGAATGTCCACACTTGCCTGGCTTTTGCCCGGGGGGCCCAGGCGGGCACGGTCTGGACCAACACCTGGATGGACGGCTTTCCAGAGGTGACGTTCGGCGGCGTCAAGCAATCGGGCCTGGGGCGCGAGATCGGGCGCTATGGCCTGGACGAATTCATGGAGATCAAGTCGCTGGTGATGCGGATCGGCCGCACGCGCGCGCCTTGGGTAAGACCCCGCTGACCAAGGCTTGGTCGCGGGCAATCGAAGCGCATCTTATGGGAGGAACGCAAATGCGCCTTTTTGGAAAGACACTGACTGCAGCGGCAGTGCTGGTGATGTCCACCTCGCTTGTCATGGCCGAGGATGTCGAGGTTCTGCACTGGTGGACCTCGGGTGGCGAAGCCGCAGCGCTGAACGTGCTGAAAGATGACCTTGCCACCAAATCGATCGGCTGGGTCGACATGCCGGTCGCCGGTGGCGGCGGCGAAGCGGCAATGACAGCACTCCGCGCGCGTGTCACGGCGGGCGACCCACCGACGGCGGTTCAGATGCTGGGTTTTGACATTCTGGACTGGGCCGGTGAAGGCGCCCTTGGTGACCTGACCTCGGTCGCCGCGGCCGAAGGCTGGGACACTGTGGTCCCGACCGCCCTGCAGGCGTTTTCGAAGGCCGACGGCAAGTGGATTGCAGCCCCGGTGAACGTCCATTCGACCAACTGGGTCTGGATCAACAAGGCGGCCCTCGACGCGGCTGGCGGCAAGGCGCCCGAGACCTGGGAAGAGCTGGTTGCCGTTCTGGACGCAATGAAGGCGAACGGCATCACGCCGCTTGGCCACGGCGGTCAGGCTTGGCAGGACGCCACCGTGTTTGACGGGGTCGTGCTGGGCATCGGCACTGATTTCTACAAAGCCGCCTTCATCGACCTTGATCCGGCTGCGCTTGGCGGCGAGCAGATGGCGGAAGCCTTCAACCGCCTGATCAAGCTGCGCTCCTATGTCGACGACAACTTCTCGGGTCGCGACTGGAACCTTGCCTCGGCCATGGTCATCAACGGCGAGGCCGGCATGCAGATGATGGGCGACTGGGCCAAGGGCGAATTCCTGAAGGCCGGCAAGGTCCCGGGCACCGATTTCGTCTGCATCCGCTTCCCGGGTACGCAGGGTGCGGTGACCTTCAACTCCGACCAGTTCGCCATGTTCAACGTCGAGGGTGAAGGCGCCGTGGCCGCCCAGGCCGCGATGGCCTCGGCGATCATGAACCCGACCTTCCAGTCGGCGTTCAACGTCGTCAAGGGCTCGGTTCCCGCGCGGACCGACGTCCCGAACGATGCGTTCGACGACTGCGGCAAGAAGGGCATGGCGGACCTGGCGGAAGCCAACGGCTCGGGCAAGCTCTTCGGGTCGATGGCCCATGGCCACGCCGCCCCGGCTGCCGTCAAGAACGCCGTCTATGACGTGGTGACCGCAGCCTTCAACGGCGAATATGCCGATGGCGCCGCCGCCGCCGCCGCGCTGGCCGAAGCGGTCGCTGCCGCGCAGTGATGTGAGTCAGGGGGCGGCTCCGGTCGCCCCCTCCCACAAATTCCTCAAGTAAGGAATTTGGCAAAATCCTTGCTTAAGGATTTTGGATGCTTGGACCCACGGGAGGATAGCAATGGCCACCGAGGCCGATTTCCGCACACGTCTGCAGGACTGGTTGCCAAAGCTCGTGCTGGCCCCGTCCTTTGCTGTCACGCTCCTCTTCGTCTACGGCTTCATCCTCTTCACGATCGTCCTGAGCTTCACCGGCTCGAAGATGCTGCCCAAATTCACCTGGGTCGGCTTCGAGAATTACGAAAAGCTCTTTGCGCTTCCCGCCTGGAACACCGCGATCGTCAACATCGCGATCTTCGCCACGCTTTATATCGTCATCTGCACCGTCATCGGCCTGATGCTGGCGATCTTCCTGGATCAGAAGATCCGCGGCGAGGGGATGCTGCGGCCGATCTACCTATACCCCATGGCCCTTTCGTTCATCGTCACCGGCACCGCCTGGAAATGGTTCCTCGACCCCGGCATCGGGCTTGAACGGATCATGCACCAATGGGGCTGGGAAAGCTTTTCCTTCACCTGGATCAAGGATGGCGAGATGGCGCTTTATACCATCGTCATCGCCGCTGTCTGGCAGACCTCGGGCTTCGTGATGGCCATGTTCCTGGCAGGCCTGCGCGGCATCGACAACGAGACCCTGAAGGCCGCCCAGATCGACGGAGCCTCGAATTGGCAGCTTTACCGCCGGATCGTGATCCCGCTTCTGCGCCCCGCGTTCCTGTCGGCCTTCGTCATCCTCTCGCATCTGGCGATCAAGTCCTATGACCTGGTCATCGCGCTGACCGGCGGGGGCCCGGGCCGCGCAACCGAAATGCCCGCGACCTTCATGTATTCCTACACGTTCACCCGGAACCAGATGGGCATTGGCGCCTCCTCGGCCGTGATCATGCTGATGACCATCGCGGCAATCATGGTGCCCTACCTCTATGCCGAGCTGAAGGAGAAGAAGTGATGGCCGCCGTCACACAGGATACCGCCGTCTCCACCGGCAGGATCACCCGGACCTTCATCTATCTGGTCCTGGTCCTCTTCGCGCTCTTCTACCTTCTGCCGCTTTACGTCATGGGGGTGAACTCCCTCAAGCCGCTGAACGAAATCACCGGCGGCAACATGATGGCGCTGCCGTCCCAATGGACGCTTGAACCCTGGCGGTCGGCTTGGTCCACTGCCCAGATCGGGGTAGAGCCGACCGGCCTGAAACCCTATTTCCTGAACTCGATCCTGATGGTGGTTCCCGCCGTCGCCATCTCGACGATCATCGGCGCGCTGAATGGCTATGTCCTGACCAAATGGCGCTTCCGCGGCGATACCTGGGTCTTCGGGCTGATGCTCTTCTCCTGCTTCATCCCGTTCCAGATCGTGCTGATCCCGATGGCCGTCGTCCTTGGCAAACTCGGCCTCGCAGGCACCGTCCCCGGGCTGATCCTCGTCCATGTCGTCTACGGGATCGGCTTCACCACGCTTTACTTCCGGAACTACTACGCCAGTTTCCCGACCGAACTGGTGCGGGCCGCCATGATCGACGGCGCCGGGTTCTTCCGCATCTTCTGGCGGATCCTTCTACCCGTCAGCGGCCCCATCGCGGTGGTCAGCGTGATCTGGCAATTCACCAACATCTGGAACGACTTCCTGTTCGGCGTCTCCTTCGGCGGCACCAGCCAGCCGATGACCGTCGCGCTCAACAACCTCGTCCAGTCCTCGACCGGCGTGAAGGAATACAACGTCCACTTCGCGGGCGCGATTCTTGCCGCGCTTCCCACCCTCCTCGTCTACATCGTCGCGGGCCGCTACTTCGTGCGCGGTCTGATGGCTGGTTCTGTGAAAGGCTGACCCGATGGGCTTTCTCGATATCCGCAATGTCACCAAATCCTACGGGCCGGTCCAGGTCCTGCATCGCATCGACATCGCTGTCGAGGAGGGGGAGTTCCTGGTCCTCGTCGGCCCCTCGGGCTGCGGCAAGTCCACGCTTCTGAACATGATCGCGGGACTGGAAGCCATCACGGACGGTGAGATCGCAATCAAGGGCAGGGTGGTGAACGGGGTCCATCCGTCAAAGCGCAACATTGCCATGGTGTTCCAAAGCTATGCTTTGTACCCGAACATGACCGTGGGCCAGAACATGACTTTCGGGCTTGAGATGCACGGCGTCCCGAAGCCCGAGCGCGACCGCGCCCTGGCCGATGTGGCAAAGCTTCTGCAGATCGAGACGCTCCTTGACCGCAAGCCGGGCCAGCTCTCCGGCGGCCAGCGGCAGCGCGTGGCCATGGGCCGGGCGCTCGTCCGCAACCCTGACGTGTTCCTCTTTGACGAACCGCTCTCCAACCTTGACGCCAAGCTCCGCGTCGACATGCGGACGGAAATCAAGAAGCTGCACCAGAAGCTCAAGACCACCATCGTCTATGTCACCCACGACCAGATCGAGGCGCTGACCCTCTCCACCCGCATCGCGGTGATGAACAAGGGCCATGTCCAGCAGCTTGGCACGCCGAAAGAGATCTACGACACCCCCGCGAACCTGTTTGTCGCGACCTTCATGGGCAGCCCGGCGATGAATATCGTCCCCGCCACCGTAGTGATGGAGAATGGTCACCCCCACGCCGCCCTGACCGACGCCGACGGCGGGGTCCACCGCCTGCGCTTCTCTCAGGCCAACCTCGCCGCCTGGGAGGGTAAACCCATCCTGCTCGGCATCCGCCCCGAGGCGATCACCGACCCCGAAGGCGCCGACCGCAAATCCGGCAACATCCAGCCCTTCAGCAACCGTGTGACCGTGACCGAACCGGCGGGATCCGACACCTTCGTCACCATGACGCTTTCGGGCAAGGACGTGATCGCCCGCATGCGCGCCGATGCCAATGTCACGCCCGGCCAAAGCTTCGACTTCGCCATCAACATGGAGAAGGCGGTAGCTTTCGATCCGGCAACCGAGGCACGGATCCCCGCCTGATGCAACCCGACGTCATCATCATCGGCTCGGGGATGGGAGGGGCGACGCTGGCTGCCGCTCTGGCACCCACCGGCCGCCGCATCCTGATCCTGGAACGCGGCGAGCGTCTGCAAGACAGCCCCGAAGCCCGTGATCCCACCGCCATCTTCCGCCGAGGCCATTACAAGCCGAACGAGACCTGGCGCGACATCTCGGGCGCGCCCCTCCACCCCGGCAACTATGCCTATGTCGGCGGCAACACCAAGTTCTACGGCGCCGTGCTCCTCCGCTACCGGGCCGAGGATTTCGCGCCGCTCCGTCATATGGAAGGCACGACCCCCGGTTGGCCGATCAGCTACGACACGCTGGAGCCATGGTATTCCAGGGCCGAAACCCTCTACCGCGTCCGGGGCGACGTGGCGGGCGACCCGTCCGAGCCCCCGCACTCCGCGCCCTATCCGTTTCCGCCCGTCCCGGATGAGCCCGACATCCAGCGCCTCCGCGCCGCCTTCGCCGCGCAGGGCCTGCACGTCTCAGCGCTCCCATTGGGCGTTGATATCGACGCATGGCTGAAACGCGCGCCCACGACCTGGGACGCCTTTCCTTGCACAACCGGCGCCAAGTCCGACGCCGAAAGCTGCGGCCTGGCCGAGGCGCTGAAGCACCCGAATGTCACCCTTCAGACCGGAACCAGGGTCACCCGTATCCTGTCCCAGGGCCGCCGCGTCACCGGCGTCGAAACCGACAGGGCAGGGGTGCGCGAGACCCTTTCAGCCCCCATCGTCGTCCTTGCCGCTGGGGCGATCCTCTCCTCCGCGCTCCTTCTCGCCAGCGCCAGTGACGACCACCCGAGCGGCCTTGCGAACCGCTCCGACCAGGTAGGCCGTAACTTCATGAACCACAACCTGACCGGAATGGTCGCCTACAACCCCTTCCGCCGGAACTGCACGACCTATGAAAAAACCATCCAGGTCAACGACTTCTACCTGACCGGCGGCCCCGAAGGCGAACCCTTGGGCAACATCCAGATGCTCGGCCGGATCACCGGCCCGATCCTGGCGGGCGAGGCGAACCTTCCCCTCTGGCTCTCCCGCCACATCGCCGACCACTCGATCCACATCATGGCCATGTCCGAAGACTTGCCAGACCCCAACTCCCGCGTCCTCTGGCGGAATGGCGAGGTCACGCTCGACTGGCGCAAGACGAACACCAAGGCCCATGACCTGCTTGTGAAACGCCTGAAGCTGGCCATGCGCAAGGCCGGCTGGCCGATCACCCTGTCCCGAGGTTTCCCGAAATCGAAACCCTCGCACCAATGCGGCACCAACCGGATGGGCGCGGACCCCGCGACCTCTGTAGTGGACGTGAACCTCAAGGCCCACGATCTCGACAACCTCTACATCTGCGACGCCTCGGTCCTGCCGACCTCCGCCGCCGTGAACCCCTCGCTCACCATCGCCGCCCTCGCCCTGCGTGCGGGCGACCACATCGCCAAGGCAACGTCATGAAACCGCTCGCCCTTGTCACCGGAGGCCAGCAGGGCATCGGCCTCGGCATCGCCCAGGCCCTGGCTTCCCAAGGCTTCCGCCTCGCCATCGCCTCGCGTTCCGGCCCCGAGGACACCCCCGTCCGGGAAGCGCTGACAGCCCTGGGCCCCGACGCCCGCTACTACCGCCACGACCTTTCCGACCTCGCCGCGATCCCCGAGCTTCTCGGCCGGATCGAGGCTGAGCAAGGCGCCCTCGATGCCCTGATCCAGAACGCCGGAGTGGCCGCGAAAGTCCGTGGAGACATGCTCGACATCACGCCCGAGAACTTCGACTGGATCATGGGTATCAACCTGCGTGGCGCCTTCTTCCTTGCGCAAGCCGTGGCGAAGCGCATGCTCGCCACACAAAGCCCCCATTACCGCTCGATCACCTTCGTCACCTCCGTTTCGGCCCAGATGGCCAGCCCGGAACGTGCCGACTACTGCATCTCCAAGGCCGCCGCTGGTATGGCCGCCCAGACCCTCGCCCTACGTCTTGCCCCGCACGGCATCGGCGTCTTCGAACTACGCCCCGGCATCATCGAGACCGGCATGACCGCGGGCGTGAAGGACAAATACACCGCCCGCATCGAAGGCGGCCTCGTCCCCGCCGGCCGCTGGGGCCAGCCTGCCGACATCGGCCAGGCCGTGATCCCGCTTGTCACCGGCCAGATGGCCTTCGCCACCGGCGCGGTCATCCCCGTCGACGGCGGCCTCTCGATCGAAAGACTGTAAGATGACCGAAGGCTACGACTACATCATCATCGGCGGCGGCTCGGCAGGCTGCGTCCTCGCCGCCCGCCTGACCGAGAATCCTGCCGCCAAGGTCCTCCTCCTTGAAGCCGGGGGCCGCGACCGGCACCCGTTCTACCACCTGCCCGCAGGCTTCGCGAAGATGACCAAG
>JAEULQ010000073.1 GCA_016792685.1 Tabrizicola sp.
TGGTATCGTCGGTCGTGACAACGGCAATCCAGCCGGTGCCGAAAGTGATCGCGGCGGGCGCCTTGCCGGCAGGAAGGGCAAACCCCTCGGGCAATTCCGGGGCGGTCGCGGTGAAGGCCTGGGGCATCCGGGTGACAATCAGCCCGACCACGGTTATGACACCCCCGATCATCGTGAGCGTCAGGATGATCACCAGCCATTTCAGAAGCCGCAGGCTGGGCGGCAGGGCCACCGCTTCGGGGGCATCAGGCGGGCTGGGCTGCGACATGGAAGACACTTTCGACGATGAGGACGAGGGCAGCGGCGGCGCGGAGCGCATACTTGCCGTAACCATCGGCGCGGAAGCTCCCCTTCGCCTTGATAAGGCGCTTGCCGGCGCGGTGCCAGAGGAAGCGGCCCTTTCCCGCTCGCGCCTGATGCGGATGATCGCCGAAGGCGCGGTAAGCCGTGACGGAGTGCCTGTGACCGACCCCAAGGCCAAGGTGGCCGAGGGCGAGACATATGTCCTGCGTCTCGACCCCGCCCAGCCGGTGGAGACCCTTCCCGAAGCCATCCCCCTGACCGTGGTCTGGGAGGATGCCGACCTTGTCGTCATCGACAAACCGGTGGGCATGGTTGTCCACCCCGCGCCGGGATCGCCCTCGGGGACGCTGGTCAATGCGCTTCTGCACCATTGCGGCGACAGTCTTTCGGGGATCGGCGGCGAGAGGCGGCCGGGGATCGTGCACCGGATCGACAAAGACACCTCTGGCCTTCTGGTCGTGGCAAAGTCGGATCGCGCGCATCATGGCCTCGCCCGACAGTTCGAGGACCATTCCGTCACCCGGCACTATCTGGCGGTCGTCCATGGCGTGCCTTCGGCGAGTGATCCCCGCCTGCGCGGTCTTCGCGGCGTCTGCTTCGAGGCGGGCGGAATCCTGAGGATTGCAACCCACCTCGCCCGCCACAAGACTGACCGGCAACGGCAGGCAGTGGTCTGGGAAAGCGGCCGCCATGCCGTTACCCGGGCGCGGGTCGTCGAAGCCTTCGGGGGCCAAGCCGCGCTGGTCGATTGCTGGCTTGAAACCGGACGGACGCATCAGATCCGGGTCCACCTCGCCTATGCCGGGCATGGTTTGATCGGTGACCAGACCTATGGCGGCAAGCGCAAGCTTGGCGGGGCCCTGGGGCACGGGGCAGAGATCGGGAACGCCTTTCCCCGTCAGGCCTTGCATGCGGCGAGCCTGGGCTTCGACCATCCGGTCACCGGCGAGCGGCTGGAGTTTTCCGCTCCCCTGCCGCCGGACATGGCCGGGCTTCTGGAAGCGCTACGGTCGGGCTGAGTGCAGCGGTCCGGCAACGGGCCCGGGCTTTCCCTGTGCGACGGTTGCGTGCGGCGGGCTGATCCACTAGCCTTGTTGCCGCACGGGTCGCATTGACCCATGGGAGTGCGCCTCATGCCAGAGATTGCGGCAGCCTGCTGAAGTCATCCGTCCCCCGTTTCGGGGGGCAACGGGTGACGTGAACGGCCGACGAAGTGCAGGTGCCTTCGTCCGGCCCGGCATGGTGCTACACTCCGGACGACCCAATGAACATCTCACGGACCGAGCAGCGGGTGCTGCATGTCCTGGCCCTTGGTGGCCGCATCGAGCATTCCAGAACCACTGGCGCAAAGATCGACGACATCCTGTGTGTCACGCGTGACGGGCTGATCCTGTCCGACTGCACGCTGGCGATCTTTCAGCGTCTGAGGCGCAAGCGGCTCATCTCGTCGGAAGGCGGCGGACCCTACCGCATCTCGCGTCTTGGTCGGCTGTCGGTCAGGGCACAGGTCGACAACCAGGGTTGAAGCCCGATAGCCGAACCTGGCGGGTCCCGGCCGGGATGCGCAGTCCCGGCCGGTTGGCCTGTGTCAATAGCTGACCCAGGCCGCCGGGCTTTCGATCGTGCGTTCGATCTTGCAGCCCTTGCCGCCCTGCGAGCGGCAGTGGCGCAGTGTGTTCTTCTTTGCCTGCCGCGCGTCTTCGCCCCAATGGGTGTGCAAGGTTCCGGTCTTGTCGACGGCAACCGAAATCGCGCCATTGGCCACCGAAGTCGCGATCCGGCAATCGCGGAAGCCAGAGGCATTGCACTGGGCCAGGGCGCCATTTTCGGCCTCGGCCATGCTCTTGCCATTGGCGTACCAGGAATAGGTGGGCGCGCCATTGGCATCCTGACCCCAGGCGATGGCTGCGAATTGCTCGACCCAATAACCCCCAGGGTCCCCGCCGCCGTCATAGCCTCCTCCGTCTTCGCCCACATATTCGCAAAGCGGTGTCGGTGCGATGCCGTTGCCGCCGGGATCGACACCGATCAGCACTTCGCCCGGCCCGGGTCCGTTGCAGGGATAGTAGGCCAGGGCCGCATTGGGCATCAGACCCAGAATGCCCAGGCCAAGCGATCCGAAGACCGTGCGAAGGAGGGCGAGAGAGGGCAGCGGGATCATGGGGCTCCTGCAGGGAAAACGGTTTGACCCTAATGACATAGCGGGAACGCTCCGCTCTGTCCGGTTGGGAAATCCCTATCTGGCCCTTGCCCGTCGCTTCGGCCTTGGGCCAGTGACCGCCATTGTGCACATGCAGCATCTTGTAACGGCGGCGTGACGGGCGTAAGCCAGTTGGCATCGCCGACTCAGATCGGTAACGGCATCGGAGCCAAAATGCGCCCCTCCTGCCAGGGGGGAACCGGAGCCAGCCCGTGCGTCAAACCGCACCGACTTGCGACACGGTCAAGCCGAATTCCGCCTTCTCCAATCCTACGACCCTCAGCAACCCCTTGGGTGCCCCATGATCCACGACCCGATTCCGCGGGACGTTCAGCCGCAGTTGCCGCTCTTCGATGAAGAGGCTCTGGACATCGCCGACTATCTGAAGACGGAAGTCAGCGTCGATGATATCCACACTGATGAAACCCGAAGCCACGGCCTTGCGGCCCTGACTCTGGGGGCGATCGGGGTGGTCTATGGCGACATCGGCACCTCCCCCATCTATGCGTTCCGCGAGGCCCTGCGCGGAACCGGGGTGGCCCAGCCGGGCGCGGCGGAAATCCTCGGGATCCTGTCGCTCCTCATCTGGACACTGATCCTGGTGGTCACGGTGAAGTACGTCTTCTTCCTGTTGCGGGCCGACAACCGCGGCGAGGGCGGGATTCTCGCGCTTTACACTCTGGTGCGCCTGGCGGCAGGACGGAGATCCGTGCCAGTCCTGCTGCTGGCCCTTGGCGGAGCGGCGCTCTTTGCCGGGGATGCGGCGATCACGCCGGCGATCTCGGTGCTGTCTGCCGTCGAGGGCAGCGAATTGATCCTGCCCGCGATGAGAGACTACGTTCTGCCGGTGACCATCGGCATCCTGATTGCCCTTTTCGCCGTGCAACGCACGGGAACCGCGCGGGTGGCAATGCTGTTCGGGCCGATTTGCGCGCTCTGGTTTCTTGCGCTTGCCGGGCTTGGCCTATGGCACATCCTTGAGGCGCCGGACGTGTTGCGCGCTTTCAGTCCGATCTGGGGCGCCGACTTCCTGCTTGATCACCCGGGCGTGGCCTTCGTCGTCCTCGGGGCCGTCTTCCTCGCCGTCACCGGAGGGGAGGCGCTCTACGCCGATCTGGGCCATTTCGGGCGCAGGCCGATCGTGCTGGCCTGGTTCGGCCTGGTCCTCCCCGCTCTTGTGCTGAACTACCTCGGGCAGGGCGCAATGGTGCTGCGCCACCCCGAGCGGATGGAGGAAAGCTTCTTCGGTCTTGCGCCAGACTCCTTCCTGCCGGTCCTGGTGCTGCTGGCGACAGCCGCCACAGTGATTGCCAGCCAGGCGGTGATCACCGGGGCATTCTCGATGGCGCGGGGCGCTATCCAGCTGGGCTTCCTGCCTCGGCTACGCATTCTGCATACGGCGGAAGGCCAGAGCGGCCAGATCTATATCGGTGCGATCAACTGGCTGCTCTTGTTTGGCGTGCTGTGGCTTGTGCTGTCGTTCGGCAACTCAAGCGCGTTGGCCTCGGCCTATGGGATCGCGGTCACTGGTACGATGATCCTGACTACGATTTTGGGGGGGATCTATCTGGTTCGCAGCGGAAGGCTCAAGGTGCCGCTGGCCGTGCTGGTCATCGCGCCGGTCCTGATGGTCGAACTGGTCTTCCTCGCCTCGAACCTGGCCAAGATCGGCGACGGAGGCTATGTGCCGGTGATCGCCGCGGCGGTTGTCGGGATGATCATGTGGGCCTGGTGGCGGGGAACACAGTCGGTGCGGGCGCGGGTGGCGAAGCTGGCGATCTCGACGGGCAGCTTCGTGCGGATGATGCGGGAGTCGAGCGTCAATGTGATCCCCGGCACGGCCTTCTTCCTGACCGGCGACCCCGAGATCGTGCCCTCGGCCCTTCTGCACAACATCAAGCACAACCGGGTTCTGCACGAGCAGACGGTGCTCTTGACGGTCGAGACCCTAAGGGTGCCCTATGCCACTGCCGAGGAGCGGGCCACGGTCGAACCCCTGGGCGGCTGCTTTGTCCGACTGATCCTGCGGTTCGGTTTCATGGAGACGCCGAACGTCAGCCGCGCGATGGCCCATGCGCGGGCGGCGGGGCTGAAGTTCGACGTGATGGCCTCGACCTTCTTCCTGGGGCGCAGGCGCGCAGTGGCGACGGGAACGGGGTGGGAGTTGGTAATGGACCGGCTTTACGTCGCCCTCAGCCGGATGGCGGCGGACCCGACCGACTTTTACCACCTGCCACGCGACCGGGTGGTGGAACTGGGCGAGCGGGTCGCGATCTGATCGCCTGACGTTCGCGTGAGTCCGCTGTCACAATTCTTTGCGCGCGACGGGCGCGCAATCATCTGTCGTTAAACCAAAGGTGATAGGCCACCCCTTGCGGCGGCCGCGTAGTTACCATAAGTTACGGGGCTCCCCGGGGGCGCAGTCGCACCGGGGCCATTAGGGGGCATTGAATGAGCACCTACCAGAATCTACCCGCACCAAGCCCGGAACAGGGCCTGAACCGGTATCTGCAGGAAATCCGCAAGTTTCCGCTGCTGGAGCCGGAAGAGGAATACATGCTTGCCAAGCGCTGGGTCGACCACCAGGACGCCAGTGCCGCGCACAAGATGGTGACGTCGCATCTGCGGCTCGCGGCCAAGATTGCCATGGGCTATCGCGGCTATGGTCTGCCGCAGGCCGAGGTGATCTCGGAGGCGAATGTCGGCCTGATGCAGGCGGTCAAGCGCTTTGATCCCGAAAAGGGTTTCCGCCTGGCCACCTATGCCATGTGGTGGATCCGCGCTTCGATCCAGGAATACATCCTGCGGTCCTGGAGCCTGGTGAAGCTTGGCACGACCAGCGCCCAGAAGAAGCTGTTCTTCAACCTGCGCAAGGCCAAGGCCAAGGTCGGCGCGCTGGAAGAAGGCGACCTGCGGCCAGAGAATGTGGCCCAGATCGCCAAGGACCTGTCGGTGACCGAAGAGGAAGTCATCGACATGAACCGCCGCCTGTCGGGCTCGGACGCTTCGCTGAACGCGACCGTGGGCTCGGACGGTGACAGCGCGACCCAATGGCAGGACTGGCTTGAGGACGAAGACAGCGACCAGGCCGAGGCCTATGAGGAGAAGGACGAACTGGATGCCCGCCGCGCGCTGCTGGCCAAGGCTCTGTCGGTCCTGAACGACCGTGAGAAAGACGTCCTGATGCAGCGCCGACTGGCCGAAGATCCGGTCACGCTGGAAGAACTGTCGGAAAGCTATGGCGTCAGCCGCGAACGCATCCGCCAGATCGAGGTCCGCGCTTTCGAGAAGCTGCAGGCCAAGATGCGCGAACTGGCCAAGGGCAAGGGGATGGCGATCCCGGCGTGACGCCGGGGCCGCGATTTCTTTGAAGAAATCGTACCGGACCCTTTGAAGGGTCCGGTCCGGAGTTTTCGAAAACTCCGGCCGCGCGCTTCGCAGGTTTCATTTGATCCCCGGACGCAGCGGGGGTAGGGAAGCGCGCATGAGAATGATCGATACCGTCATCAAGCCGATGCACCCCGAGGGGTGGAAATTCGTGCCGGTCTTCGCCGTCGTCACGGCGATCCTGTTCTGGCTCTGGGAGCCCATGGGTTGGGTCGGTCTCGGCCTCACCATCTGGTGCTACTACTTCTTCCGCGATCCCAAACGCGCGGTGCCGCTGAACGCGGGCCTTCTGGTCAGCCCGGCCGACGGGGTCGTGAGCCTGATCGAACGCGCTGTGCCGCCGGCCGAGCTTGGCATGGGGCCAGAGGCGCTGGTCCGGGTTTCGGTCTTCATGTCGGTCTTCAATTGCCATGTGAACCGCGCGCCCATCGCGGGCAAGGTCACGGCGGTCGCCTACCGGCCGGGCAAGTTCTTCAACGCGTCCCTCGACAAGGCGTCCGAGGAGAACGAGCGCAACGCGCTGGCGATCGAACTGCCGGACGGGCGCAAGATCGCGGTGGTTCAGATCGCAGGCCTTGTGGCCAGGCGGATCGTCTGCTGGAAGCAGCCGGGCGACAGTGTGCGCACGGGCGAGCGTTTCGGGCTGATCCGTTTCGGCAGCAGGCTTGACGTCTATCTGCCCGAAGGCGTCGAGCCGCAGGTCACGCTTGGCCAGACCATGATCGCGGGCGAGTCCGTCATCGCGCTGATCGGCCAGGATGCCCCGGCCCGCGCGGCGCGGGTAGAATAGCCCATGGCCCGCAAGCAGGTCGAAGCCCCGCGCGAGCTTCTGCTCTTGAAGCTGCTGCCAAATCTAGTGTCGATCATGGCGCTCTGCTCGGGCTTGACGGCAATCCGCTACGCGATTGCCGGAAACTTTACCCTTGCGGTGCTGCTGATCGGGGTGGCTGCGGCGCTGGACGGGCTGGACGGACGTCTTGCACGCATGCTGAAATCGGAAAGCGCGATCGGAGCGGAACTCGACAGCCTGTGCGACTTCGTCAACTTCGGCGTGACCCCGGCTTTGGTGCTTTATCTCTGGGGCCTGCGGCCGGAAACCAGCCTCGGCTGGATCGCGGTTCTGGTCTACGTAGTCTGCTGCATGCTGCGGCTAGCGCGCTTCAATGTCGGCTCGAAGGTGGCCCTGGGCGAAGCGGCAGAGAAGACTGTCTTCATTGGCGTGCCGTCGCCCGCTGGCGCGCTTCTGGTCCTGTCGCCGCTCTACCTGTCCTTTGCGACCGACACCGCACTGCATGTCCCGCCTGTCGTCGTCGCAGCCTGGATGGTCGCCATTGGCGCCCTGATGATCAGCCGTGTGCGGACGCCCTCGCTGAAGCGGATCACCATCGCCACCGAACATGCACGCTATGTGCTGGTGGGCGCCGTGGTGCTGGTGGCCGCGGTCCTGACCTATCCCTGGGTGACGCTTCTGACCCTTTGCCTGGCTTATCTTGCTGGCGTCCTGGTCCTGGCGCTGCGCAGCCTTGGGAAAACCAAGGTCGGCTGATTTCGCGCACAGGTTGCGGGTTCCGCTTGCTTTCCCTTGGGGCATCCGCAGAGTGTCGGCCAGAAATTTCAAGGGAATCATATGCATGCAAGTAGATGCCATCCAGAAGACCTATCGCCGCTGGGCGCCGGTCTATGACCTGACCTTCGGGCGCATTACACAGGGTGGGCGCATCCTTGCCGCCCAGCATGTGAATGCGCAGGGCGGATCGGTCCTGGAAGTGGGGATCGGCACGGGCCTGGCGCTGGACTTCTACAGCGCCAATGTCCATGTCACCGGCATCGACCTTTCGGCCGAGATGCTTCGCGAGGCCCAGTTGCGCGCTACGCGCAAGGCGACCGGAAATCTCGTCGGTCTGCATGTGATGGATGCCCGACAGATCGCCTTTCCCGACGCCTCGTTCGACCATGTCGCCGCCATGCACATCATGTCGGTCGTGCCCGAGCCGGAACGGGTCCTGGACGAGATGGCCCGGCTTTGCCGTCCCGGCGGGTCGGTCATGATCGCCAACCACTTCGCGGGGCGGGCCGAGGGCTGGTCTTTGGCCGAACGTCTGGCCGCGCCGCTCGCGAATGTGCTGGGCTGGCATTCCGACTTTGCCATCGAACGTGTGCTCGGCCATCCGAAGCTCCGGCTCGAGGACCAGCGCCAGGTCAGGCCGCTGGGCCTCATGACCTTCCTGCGCTTTCGTCGGGTTGAAGGTTAGCGCTAAATCTGACCTAGTGGGTGCAAGCCTTTAAGGGAGGATTCCATGAAACCAGTCAGATGGGGCGTTCTGGGCGCCGCCCGTTTCGCGCGCGAGCATATGGCTCCGGCAATCCATGCCGCCGAAGGGGCCGAGTTTGCGGCGCTTGCGACCTCGGACCCTGCAAAGGCGGACGGGTTCCGGGCCTTTTGTCCGTCTTTGACGGTGCACGCGACCTATGACGCTCTTCTGGCCGACCCGACGATCGATGCGGTCTACATTCCCCTGCCGAACCACATGCATGTCGAGTGGACTTTGAAGGCGCTGGCGGCGGGCAAGCATGTGCTGACCGAAAAGCCCATTGCGATGAAGGCGCGCGAGATCGACCAGATCATCGCCGCACGGGACCGCACCAAGCTCCTCGCGGCCGAGGCCTACATGATAGTCCATCATCCGCAATGGAAGCGGGCCAAGGAATGGTTCGAGGCCGGCGAGATCGGCGATCTCGTGCATGCCGATGTCGCCTTCAGCTTCAACCTGACCGATGGCGGCAACATCCGCAACAAGCCCGAAACCGGCGGCGGGAGCTTGCGCGACATCGGGGTCTATACGTTTGGCTGCACCCGCTTTGTCACCGGGGCCGAGCCGGTGGATCTCTCGGCCCGCATCCACCGCGAAAATGGCGTGGATGTCTTCGCGCAGGTTGCGGGTGTCATGGAGGGGCCGAAGGGCCGCTTTACCTATGGCTCCATGACCTCGATGCGGATGTACAATCGCCAGGTCGCGACCTTCCAGGGCACCAAGGGCATGATCCGGCTGGAGGGCGGGCCGTTCAACGCCAACGTCAACGATCTGGCCGAGGTAGAGCTGCACCAGAACGGCAACCGGGTGACGGTGGAACGCTTCCCGACCGCAAACCATTACAAGCTGCAGGTCGAGGCCTTCAACCGCACCGTCCGTGAAGGCGCGGCCTATGCCTGCCCACTGGAATTCGTGCGGGGGACGCAAGCGATGATGGACCGGGTCTACGACGTGGCCGTCGAGATCTGACGCCTTCTCGTCGATATCGTCGTCGCCCCGCATTTGGGCTTCACGACGTTGAGACGAAGTTGACCGAGGAGCCGTCCGGGGGTTTTCCCCGGTCGCTCCAAAGCCTAGATGATGTGAAAGCTTACCGGAGACTGCCATGACCCTGAACCTGCCCCAGCCCGTTTTCGACGCCAATGCCAGCGGGGGTGGGTTCGGCGATCTGCCGGATTGGGACCTGAGCGACCTCTACCCTTCGGCCGACGGCCCGGAATTTGCCGCCGACATGGCAGAGCTTGAGCGCGCCTGCGCGAGTTTTGCCAAGACCTACGAAGGGCGGCTCGGACGGCAGGACGCGGCGGGCCTTCTCGCCTGCGTCCAGGAATACGAACGGATCGAGGTCATTGCCGGGCGCCTCATGTCCTATGCGGGCCTGCGGTACTATCAGAACACCATCGATCCGGAACGCGCCCAGTTCATGGGCAACGCCCAGGACAAGGTCACAACGGCGACCACGCCCCTGGTCTTCTTCAGCCTCGAATTCAACCGGCTGGACGATGACCACCTCGCCCGCCTTCTGGCCGCCAACGCCGATCTCGCCCGCTACAAGCCGGTCTTTGACCGCATGCGCGCGATGCGGCCGCATCAGCTCTCGGACGAACTGGAACGCTTCCTGCACGACGAGAGCGTGGTCGGGGCCTCGGCCTGGAACAAGCTTTTTGACGAGACCATGGCGGGCCTGATGTTCACCGTCGAGGGCGAAAACGAGGAGCTGAACCTCGAAGCCACGCTCAACCTTCTGACCGATCAAAGCCGCCCCCGGCGCGAGGCGGCCGCGAGGGCTTTGGCCGAGGTGTTCGGCCGCAACATCAAGCTCTTCGCCCGTGTCCACAACACGCTGGCCAAGGAAAAGGAAATCCACGACCGCTGGCGCAAGATGCCCTCGCCCCAGCACGGACGGCACCTCGCGAACCACGTCGAGCCCGAAGTGGTGGAAGCGCTCCGCAACGCGGTTGTCGCGGCCTACCCGAAGTTGTCGCACCGCTATTACCGGCTGAAGGCCAAGTGGATGGGGCTGGAAAAGCTGCAGGTCTGGGACCGCAACGCGCCACTGCCGATCGAGGCGCCGAAGATCGTCGACTGGGCCACCGCCCGCAAGATGGTGACCGAGGCCTATGCCGCCTTCGACCCCCGCATGGCCGAGCTTGCGGCCCCCTTCTTCGACAAGGGCTGGATCGACGCAGGCGTGAAGCCGGGCAAGGCCCCCGGTGCCTTTGCCCATCCGACCGTCACCACCGTCCACCCCTATGTGATGCTGAACTACCTCGGCAAGCCGCGCGACGTGATGACCCTGGCGCATGAACTTGGTCACGGCGTCCATCAGGTTCTGGCCGCGGGGCAGGGCGAACTACTGTCCTCCACCCCCCTGACCCTTGCCGAGACGGCATCGGTCTTTGGCGAGATGCTGACCTTCCGCAAGCTACTCGATCAGGCGAAGACTCCGGCGGAAAAGAAGACGCTCCTCGCCGGCAAGGTCGAGGACATGATCAACACGGTCGTGCGGCAGATCGCGTTCTACGACTTCGAATGCAAGCTGCACGCCGCCCGGGCTGAGGGCGAACTCACGCCCGAGGACATCAACGCGCTCTGGATGTCGGTCCAGGCCCAGTCGCTGGGCGACGCCTTCGAGTTCATGGACGGCTACGAGACCTTCTGGGCCTATATCCCGCACTTCGTCCATTCGCCGTTCTACGTCTATGCCTACGCCTTCGGCGACGGCCTCGTGAACGCGCTTTATGCGGCCTATGCGGGCGGCCTGCCGGATTTCCAGGAGAAATACTTCGCCATGCTGAAGGCCGGCGGGTCGATGCACCACAAGGAACTCCTTGCGCCCTTCGGATTGGACGCAAGCGACCCGAAATTCTGGGACAAGGGCCTGTCGATGATTGCCGGCTTCATCGACGAACTGGAAGCGATGGAGGCCTAGCCCTCGAAGGGCCAGGGCTTCGCTTCAGTCTGGGCGGTCTGGAAGGCGGCAGCCTTTGCCAGCCAGCCGCCCAGCGTCTTGCCGAAACTGGCGATCTGGGCATTGGGCTTGCCCTTGTCGAGAAGCATCAGCACGAACTGCACGATCGTCAGCGCGCCCAGGACCGTCTGCGCCAGACCGATCAGGATGGCGAAGATCAGCATCATCAGGCCACGCAGCCAGATCGAGCCTTGCGGCGCGGGTCTGGTGGACTGCGGACCGCCGGCTTCGGGGTTGGGTTCGGGCAGGATACGGGGTTCGGGTTCGGGCATTTGTAGCTCCTTTGCGGGGTGACGGCCCTGGGCCGGGAAATCGCGTCAGACCTGTTTCACGTCCTTCAGATGATCATGAAGCGCATGGGCTGGCACGTCGGAAAGGTCCTTTGCCAGCTCTGCCGCCACATGCCCGGCCAGTTGGCCCGGCATCGCCGCACGCAGCGCTCCCAGCATCTTCGGGCCTGCTGCCAGCACGATGCGGTCCGCCGCGCCCCTGGCCCATTCCGCCTCCAGCGCGCGGATCACATGCTTGGCCAGTCGCGGGCGCTCGATCTCGGCCGCCGACTTCGTGTCATGACCAAAGCTGGTACGGCCAGCACCCGAGCGGTTGCGACCGCCACCGTTCGGGAATTCATGGTGCACGTCCTCGAAGGCCTCGGCGCTGGCGGTGAGCAACTCCTCGATTTCGGTCCCCTTGCCGCGCAGCAGCCGGAACCCGGCCTCGTCGGCGATGCAGTAGAGTGTGATGACAGGCGTCATAGTAAATCCTCCATGTCTTTCTGAAGACAGTCTCCGCCTTCCCGGCGCGGGCGACCATGATCTGGGTCAGATGACGACCGATTTTTCCGGCAGACCGATGGCCCATGTGGCGGATTGGCGCGGGGCCTTCATGGGGGACTTGGCAAGCGGGACCCGCGCGCCTAGGTTTTCCTTGACCGCATGGAGATCCCGATGCCCGCGCTTGTCCGTCTGTATATCCAGTCCGTCGCCGTCGGCTTCGCCATTGCCGCGGGCTTCACCGCAGGGCTCTTGTGGTTCGATGTCGCAGGGATCGGGCATCTGGTGGTCGGGTCCGACATCGGCTGGATCGCCGGAGTGATGCTGGTCGTCTTCAATGGCATTGTCTTCTCGGCCGTCCAGTTCGCCTTCCGCGTCATGGGCATGGCCGAGCGTGACGAGGGCCCCAGGGGCGGTCATGCTGCACGCGAGCCGGTCCTGGCCCCCGCGCCGGTACCCGCGCGCAAACGGCGCCGCTAGGCCCCGATTTCTTCGAAGAAATCGGTCCGGACTTTTCGAAAAGTCCGGGGCCCGGGTTAATGGGTGGCGGGCCCGCAGCAACCGTGAGGACCGGGGTTTTCCCGAGAGCCAGAGGTCTCAGGTGGGCGCCAGATACCTGGACCAGGATCCAGGCAGAGCCAGCCCCCGTTCGCTTGCTTATCGGCCACTGGAAAATTGGCCC
>JAEULQ010000101.1 GCA_016792685.1 Tabrizicola sp.
TGACGCCATATGGAGTCCTCACCGGCTGTCCGGTTTCCGCAGGCGGGCTCCTCTTCGGAGGAGCGGAAACCGGCCGGTGAGGACGGTTGGCTGGAAAGGTGACCTGTGGTACACGGGTGCTGCGACGCTGATAATGGTGTAGTGACAACATGAATGGTTCACGCCTCTCCGATGACGACCGCGACCGGATCCGGGCACGCCTCGCCGCGGGTGAGACCATCGGAACCGTGGCTCGTGCCCTTGGGCGGCACCGCCAGACGGTGTCACGGGTGAAGGAGGATCTGGATCGCCAGGACGGAACCAGACTGGCGGTGAAGCTGAACTTCCGGGTGACGGAAGCTGAACATGCACATTTGCTGGCAGCTATCCGGTCAACCGACCTGACAGTTTCCGAGGCAATCAGGCATCTTGTCAGACAGGCAACCAGCCTTCTTGCCCTGCAGTCACCCGAGATCGAGGCTATTGCCGCCGCACGGCGCGATCTCGCGGCCGTGGGCAACAACCTCAACCAGTTGGCCCGGCTCGGGGCCGTGGGTCGTTTGCACTGGAAGGCTGGGGACGCGGCCCTTGTCCGCAAAGTCGCGGCGCGGGTCGACGATCTGGTCGACGAAGTGGTGGGTCTCATCGCGGAGGCGCAGGGGCGTTCCAGCTTTGATCCGTCCGTCGAACAGGCGAAGGCGGCAGCCAAATGACCCGCGCGAGCCTTGAAGATCTGGTTCTGGGCCATGTGCTGGATGGCAAGCGCCGAGGCCGGTCGGGCGGCGGCGGGGCTGAGGGTCGCCTCGGTTCGCCGAAGGGGCGTCGGTCTCGCGCACTCCTGCGCAATGCCGCCGCCCCGCGCAGCTGGCAGTCCGTCGTCAAGCGTATCGTGGGTGGCAGCACCCGCACGCCGCAAGAGTTGAAACGGCTTCTGGACTACGTCTCCCGGGAAGAGGGTGTGCAGAGCACCTGGTGCAATCTCGCGGGCTATGACCGCGACTTCGATCCAGAGCGCTCCGGCCGGATTGCCCATACCTGGTCCTCGACCTGGAACGGCGCGCCGAAGCGCGGCCATACTGACCACATCATCCTGAGATTTCCACGCGGCGTGGATGCCGATCGGGCAGAGGCCGTTGCCCGGGACTGGGGGCAAGCGGTCTTTGGTTCGGGTGAGTTTGGCGATGTCTGGCGCTATGTCGCAGCGCTGCACAAGGACACCGACCATCTTCACGCGCATTTCGTGGTCGACAAGCACGGCATCGAACAGGGCCGCTTCATGTCGATTTGCCGCCATGCAGCGTTGAACTTCGACGTGATGCGCGAGCTGCACGCCGAGATTTCTCAAGAGCATGGACTGAACATCGTCGCCTCGACGCGGCTGTCGCGCGGGTTGATCGAGAACGCCCCGCGAGAAACCGAGATGCGCGCCGCCCATGCGTCCGGCAAGACCACACCGCCTCCCCCGCCGCCGATGTCGGATGGTGAGCGGGCGCGCCGGCTCGATGCGTTGCAGGGCTTTGCCCGCGACTACGATGAGCTGGGCCAGATCGCGGGCCTTGCCTCAGTCTCCAGCGCTGAACCAAGCGCCACAAGTTTCATGACCCGCCTTGCCGCAGCGCTCGGCGCGTCCGCTTCCGCTTTAAGACAAGGAGTTCCCCAGATGCCCGATGCCACCCTTCATGCGGAAGGCGACGCCGCGGCCCGGATTGAGGCGGCGCGGGCGGAGATGATCGCCTCCGCCACCGAGGCCTGGCAGGCAATTCGGGCGATGGAGCCCTCGGCTGAGCGGGTCGAGTTGGAGCGCAGCTTTGCCGATCAAGCGCGCGCTTCGCTGAAACTTGCGCCCGACAACCTGCTTCTGGCGGAACACGCCCGCGCGGCCGAGCGCAGTGACGATCCCTATCACAACCCGACCCTCACTTCCCTGGCGCGGCTGGAGCAAGGCATGACGGAAGGCATCTCGCTCGATGAGGGTCTGCGCGCTACTCTCGCGCATGTTCGGGGCGAGATCGGCGAACGGCTGACTGCGCTGTTCTCGATCCGGGAGGACGAGCTGCGCACCGCAGGCACCTCCGTCGAAGAAATGGTCGCCCGCTTCAATCTGGCCGAACGCAGCGAAGGCCAAAGGGCGAGTTGGATCGCCGACCAGCCGAACACAATGCAAAAGGTGTTCTGGATGGAAACGGAGCGCGCGCTTGGCCAGGAGGTGCGGGCAGAACTCGCCGCCTTCAATCTCGCGCCGGAACTGACCGAGGCCGTGGCACGCGAGCAGATGCTCTCCGCCGAACGGCATCTCCGCCTGTCCGAAGTTCCGGCATTGGAAGCCATCGTCGATCGGATGCACGATAACTTGCGGCCGGAAGATCTGGAGCGCGTGCGGTCCGGTGATCTCGGCCCCCTCACTGAGCAAGTTCGCGATCCCGCACTGAGGGCTGCGGTGGCCCAAGAGCTGAAGAACGAGGGTGACCTTGGCCAGTCAGGCACCGTCGGGCATTGGGCCGATCTGGCGCGCAGCCAGGCAAGGGCGGCTGACCTCGGTCAACGCGAGCGCAGTCTCGAGCGCGATCACGGCCACGAACTCTGAGGATCCACAGCCATGCTTTCGAACCTTGAATCCGCCTGGCGGTATCCGCTCGCTGTTGTCTTGGGTCTGGCGACGGGCCTCTATATCGGCGGCATGTTGGCCACGATCTATGTGATCTTGGCCTTCCGCGAGAACCTCGACACGCTCAGTCCCTTGGGCCTCTGGTTCTTCCGCTACACTTGGGCCGACTTGGAAGCCCGCCCCGCAACCTTGCAGGGCGCGCTGATCATCACCGGTGCGGTGACGATTGCCCTCACTCTGGTCGGCCTCGCCGGTGTCCATCGCGGGCGGCTCAACCAGTATGA
>JAEULQ010000135.1 GCA_016792685.1 Tabrizicola sp.
GCGGGTCAGGCTCTTGAAGGCCTTGGCACGGATCAGGATCCGGAAATGGCTTTCCCCCGAGCCGTCATCGCCCGCATGACCGGCATGTCGGTGGCTTTCATTCACGACCTCCAGCCGATCCGGCGCGAAAGCCGCAGTCAAGCGGGCCTCGATCTCGTCCTTCACCGTCATGTCAGTCGTGCCCCCTTCAATCCGCCGGGAAAACCCCTAAACTCGTGGCCCCGAGTCGGAAAGGCCTCCTTCGCATGACCAGTCGTCCGCCCTTCGAATTCGATCTCCGCGTTTCTGCGGACAAGAAGCGCAAGAAGACCGGCCGCCGCGGCATGTCGGGGGCTTTCGAGACGGCCGACCGGCCCTGCGACTATCCGGGTTGCAAAGAGGCGGCGGCCTACCGCGCGCCGAAGTCCCCGGACCTGCTGGATGAGTTCTTCTGGTTCTGCAAGGACCACATCCGCGAATACAATCTTAAGTGGAATTTCTTCAACGGCACGACGGATGAGGAATTCCAGAAGTTCCTGGACAAGGACCGGCTTTGGGGCCGCGAGACGAAACCCTTCAGCCGCCAGGGCGATGGCAATGCCTGGGCGCGGCTGGGGGTAAACGACCCGATGGCGCTTCTGGGGGAAAAGGCAACGCAGAACCCTGGGCGCCCGACCTCTGCCGCGACACGAAAGCTGCCGCCGACCGAACGCAAGGCGATCGAGATCCTGGACGCGCGGGACACGATGTCGAAGACCGAGATCCGCAAGGTCTACAAGGGGCTGATCAAGGTCCTGCACCCCGACATGAACGGCGGAGACCGCAGCCACGAAGAGCAGCTGCAGGAAGTGGTCTGGGCCTGGGACCAGCTGAAGGACAGCCGATATTTCCGCGACTAGGGCTTAGCTTGGCAGCAGGGGCTTTCGGCGGGTCAGGACCAGAATGGCCTGAGTCAGGGTCATGCTTGCCAGCCAGACGGCAAGAACGGGCGGCGAGGTCAGAAGCGCCTGACTGACAGCCATCGGGCCAAGGATCACGCCCGCCGGAGTCATGCCCAGGCTGAGGTCGAGGCCTAGACCAGCCACTGCCGCGCCGGTGAATGTGGCAAGGCAGGCGCCCAGAAGGAACTGACCGATGCCCTTTCGGCCAGTCTGTCCAAAGCAGTCCGCGAAAAGATAGCCCGTCCCCCCTGCCCCGACCGTGGCAGCCAGGAGCAAGGGCCAGTCGTAGGTCAAGTCTGACCCAACCATTGTCAGCATGACGAAGAATCCCGAGGCGCCGATCAGAAGGGCAGCAACTGGGCGGTGCATCGGCAACATTCGATCTTGTCCTTTGTGGTGCAAGATCGGTCTAGCCCAAGCCATCGGCAGGCCTTGCGCAGCGCTTGTGCAGGAGATGCGCAGACCTCAGGCTGCGACAAACCTCAGCGCCACACCGTTCATGCAATAGCGCAGGCCCGTGGGCGGGGGGCCATCCTCGAAGACATGGCCGAAATGGCCACCGCAGCGGCGGCAGTGGACTTCGGTGCGGGCACCGAAAAGCCCGCCGTCCTCGCGGGTGCGGATGGCGTCGGGCAAGGGCTCCCAGAACGAAGGCCAGCCGGTCCCGCTGTCATATTTGGTCTCGGACGAGAAGACCGGCAGGTCACAGCCCGCGCAATGGTAGGTGCCCGCGCGTTTCTCGCCGTCAAGCGGGCTGGTGCCGGGGCGTTCAGTCGCCTCTTCCCGCAGGACGCGGTAGGCGAGGTCGGAAAGCTTTGCCCGCCATTCTGCCTCGGTCAGGGTGAACTCGAAGCTTTCATTGGCCAAGGCGCGGTGCCCGACAAGGCCAAGCGCGGCTGAGACAAGAAGAAACTGGCGGCGGAACATGGCTGATCCTTTCGATGTGGCCCGATCCTAGCCCGGATCTCTGTTACAAGCTGGCAAGAGCGCGTGAGCTCACGCGATTGCGATGGTCGCCCATGCCGCAGGCTTCCCCTTGAACCCCCCCGCGGAATGTTCCAAGGATGGACCCGCGCCGGGCACAGGGTTCGGCGGCAAGCGATGGACAAGACGATGCTGGATCAGGCGATGAAACCGACCGAGGAAGTCTCGGTCCGCGATGTGTTCGGGATCGACACCGACATGCGCGTCAAGGGCTTCGCCGAGCGGACCGACCGCGTGCCCGAGATCGACCCAACTTACAAGTTCGACCCCGACACGACCTTGGCGATCCTTGCGGGCTTTGCCTATAACCGCCGGGTAATGATCCAGGGCTATCACGGCACGGGGAAATCCACGCATATCGAGCAGGTCGCGGCCAGGCTGAACTGGCCTTGCGTGCGGGTCAACCTTGACAGCCACATCAGCCGGATCGACCTGATCGGCAAGGACGCGATCAAGCTGCGCGACGGCAAGCAGGTGACCGAGTTCCACGAGGGCATCCTGCCCTGGGCGCTGCGTAACCCCGTCGCGATCGTCTTCGACGAATATGACGCGGGCCGGGCGGACGTGATGTTCGTGATCCAGCGCGTGCTTGAGCATGACGGAAAGCTGACGCTTCTGGACCAGAACGAGATCATCACCCCGCACCCGTCGTTCCGCCTGTTTGCCACATCGAACACGGTGGGTCTCGGGGACACGACGGGGCTTTACCACGGCGTTCAGCAGATCAACCAGGCGCAGATGGACCGCTGGTCACTGGTCGCGACGCTGAACTATCTGTCGCATGACGCCGAAGCTGCGATCGTTCTGGCCAAGTCGCCGCATTACAACACCGAAAAGGGCCGCAAGACCATCTCGCAGATGGTGACCGTGGCGGACCTGACCCGGACGGCATTCATGAACGGCGACCTTTCGACGGTCATGTCCCCCCGGACCGTGCTGAACTGGGCCGCCAACGCCGAGATCTTCCGCAATGTCGGTTATGCCTTCCGCCTCACCTTCCTCAACAAATGCGACGAGCTGGAACGCCAGACCGTGGCCGAGTTCTACCAGCGCTGCTTTGCCGAGGAGCTGCCGGAGAGCGCAGCCAGCATGGCGATGAAGTGATGGGGGAGGCGCGGGCAATGCGGCTGGCGATGCTACTGGCGGTCGGTGCGCTGTCCGCCTGTGTCGAACCAGCGAAGCAAAAGGCCAGCGAACCGAGTTCGTGCCAGGTGTCCGCTGTAGTCGATGGCGATACGGTCAATCTCTCGTGTGACGGCGGGGCGGTCTTTACCGCGCGGCTGACGGGATTTGATGCCCCCGAAACGGCGAAGGCGTCGTGCCCTGCAGAACGTGCCGCTGGGCTGAGGGCCCGGCATGCCTTGTCGCGCCTTGTCAATTCTGGACCGGTCACCGCGGCCCGTCCAACGGGCGGTGAAAGCGAGGGGCGACCGTTGATCGCGCTGGAGATCGGCGGGCTGGACGTAGCGCGGGCGATGATCGCTGAGGGCCATGCCGTGGCCTTTGACGGGGTGACTTATCCTGACTGGTGCGAAAGGCTCTAGCCCCGGGCGCAATAACGCGTTCAGGGGCGATCACCCGCCCCTGACGGTTCACGCCCGCTGATCAGCCGCGGGCGGCCTTGGTGGCGTTGGCCCACCAGACAACGTCATCCAGCATGGCCTTGGCCGAACCCGTGATGCCGGCTTCGATATCGGCAAGGTTGCCCGAACCGCCAAAGCCCGGATGCACCCGGAAGAAATCACTGCCGCCAATGTGGACGGAGTTGCGGACCGGAACCATCTGCAATTCCACCCCGATCATGCGCAGATGCGCCAGCGCCGAGGTGCCGCCCATCGAGCCGTAAGCCACGGCACCGAAAGGCTTCCGCGCCCATTCGACATAGGCCTGATCAAGGGCGTTCTTCAGCGCTGCGGTGATCGAACGGTTGTATTCGGCCACGACGAAGATGTAGCCGTCAAATTCCGCCAGCTTCTTCTGCCACTTCTGGGCCACCGGATCCTGCGTGGGCGCCCAGGCGTTCGAGGCAACCTCGGCGAAGAAAGGCATCGGGTAGTCGCGAAGATCGACCACCTCGACAGTCAGATCCCCCCGGGCTTCGGCCTGTGCCTTGATCCAGGCGGTCGGAATGTCGGCAAAGCGGGTCGGGCGGGTCGACGATACGATGATCGCGATTTTCGGGGTGGCCATGGTGGGGATCCTTTCGGGTTAATCCAATTCGCCCTACCTATCTGATGGCGCCCACCCTCCTTGCAATTCTGCACACGTGCGCTGATTGTGTTCGAGCCTGCACATATCGCAGGCGGGCTATTGCCCTTCGTAAGGACCACCCTCGGCTGCAAGGGCCTCGAACCAGCACATCTTGGCAGTGCCGGTCAGGATTTCATCGACCTCTTCGGGAGTGGCCGGCGCATCACCCTCGAACTTGGGGTCACGGTAAAAGGCAAGCGTTTCGGCAAACCGCGTCTCGAACGCAGTCTGATCGGCTTCGGTCGCCTTCATCGCAATCAGGCGGGACCAGAACACCATCTCCTGCGCGAATTTGGCCGGGTCCTGGGTGCCGTTCAGTTCCACATCGACGACCGAATAGGCCATGCAGGTCAGGGCATCATCATGCGAGAAATTGGGAAGGAGTTCCTCGGCCCCGGCGATCTGCGCAGCGCAAAGTGCAAAGGGAAGCAGGACGGTCGCACGCATGGGTACTCCTTTCCGGGCGATGGTTCTGCTGGCCTACCGGGCGGGGCTCTGCGAATCCAGTCAGCTTTTCCTGTCCCAAGGCTACCTCCCGGTCTTGCCGAGCCGCAGCCGGGGTGCTTTACCTGAGGCCATGAGCAAGCCCAGCGACAATCCCGCCGATCCGTTCAAGAAGGCCCTGGCCGAGGCCACCCGCACCATGGCGGATGACCCGGAGATGACCGTCACCTATTCGGTCGACCCGGCAGGCATGAACAAGGAAGGCGTCCGCCTGCCTCAGGTCAGCCGCCGGATGACGCGGGACGAAGTGCTCCTTGCCCGCGGCACGGCAGACGCCTTTGCCCTGCGGCGGAAATACCATGACGAGGGGGTTGCAGCCCGTTATGCGCCGACCGGCCCCCTGGCGCGGGACATCTATGACGCGATGGAAAACGCCCGTTGCGAGGCGGTAGGCGCGCGCGCCATGCCGGGCACGGCAGGGAACATCGAGGCCAAGATCGCGCATGAGGCCGACCGCAAGGGTTATGGTCAGGTGACCCAGGCCTCGGAAGTGCCCTTGCCGGTGGCAGCGGGCTATCTGGTCCGCCAACTGGCGACGGGGCGGCCGCTGCCGAAGTCGGCGGAACACGCGGCTGATCTCTGGCGTGGCTTTGTCGAGGAGCAGGCAGGCGAAACGCTGTCAAACCTCGACCATGTGCTGGCAGATCAGGCGGCCTTTGCACGCCTGGCGCGGAAGGTGATTGCCGATCTCGGCTATGGCGACCAGCTGGGGGATGACCCCGACGCACCGCAGGACGACCCAGGCGACGATCAGGCCGAAGAGGATCAGGACAGCCCGGATTCCGCCGGCGAAGAGCAAGAGGAAAGCGAGGACGCCGAGGCATCCCCAGAGCGGAGCCAGGAAGAACAGCAGGACCAGAATCAGGCGCAAGTCACGATGGAAGACAGCGCCGACATGGAACAGGGCGACGAGGCCGAGCTGCCGGACGGCGAAGCGCCGCTCGAGCCGCCTCCCCCTGCCCCGCATTCCGACGCCGATCCGAACTATACCGTCTACACCACGGATTTCGACGAAGAGATCAAGGCCGAGGAGCTTGCCGAACCTGCCGAGCTTGAACGCCTGCGCGCCTACCTTGACCAGCAGCTTGAGCCCCTGAAAGGGGCCGTCAGCCGCCTGGCCAACAAGCTGCAGCGGCGTTTGCAGGCGCAGCAGAACCGCAGTTGGGAATTCGACAAGGAGGAAGGCATCCTTGATGCCGGACGTCTGGCGCGGGTGGTGGCCAACCCGACGACGCCGCTTTCCTTCAAATGGGAGAAGGATACCGAATTCCGCGACACCTGCGTGACGCTGCTTCTGGACAATTCCGGCTCGATGCGGGGGCGGCCGATCTCGATCGCGGCGATCTGCGCCGATGTGCTGGCCCGGACATTGGAACGCTGCTCGGTCAAGGTCGAGATCCTGGGTTTCACCACGCGGGCCTGGAAAGGCGGACAGTCGCGCGAACGCTGGCTTGCACAGGGTCGGCCGCAGATGCCGGGGCGGCTGAACGACCTGCGTCACATCATCTACAAATCGGCCGATGCACCCTGGCGGCGGGTCCGGCCGAACCTTGGGCTGATGATGAAAGAGGGCCTGCTGAAGGAAAACATCGACGGCGAAGCGCTGGAATGGGCGCATCGCCGGTCGCTGGGGCGGCCCGAGGCGCGGAAAATCCTGATGGTGATTTCGGACGGGGCGCCGGTCGACGATTCGACCCTGTCGGTCAACCCGGCGAATTACCTCGAGAAACACCTCCGCGACGTGATCGCGATGGTGGAACGCCGTCGGCAGGTGGAACTGATCGCCATCGGCATCGGGCATGATGTCACTCGCTATTACCAGCGCGCCGTGACGATCACCGATGTCGAACAACTGGCTGGCGCGATGACCGAGCAGTTGGCTGCCCTCTTCGAGGTGGATCCGAAGAAACGCGCACGCGCCCTGAACCTGCGTCGCGCGGGTTGAACCAAAGGACCTTGTTATGTTTCAGACCTTTGACAGCACAGCCATGCCCGAACAGGGTCCGCCGCGCCTGGCGGCCTTGCGGAAGGAACTTACCGCACGGGGCCTTTCGGGCTTCATCGTGCCCCGCGCCGATGTCCATCAGGGTGAATACGTCGCGGTGCGCGACGAAAGGCTTCGCTGGCTGACCAGCTTCACGGGATCTGCCGGGTTCTGCATTGCCCTTCCGGACGTGGCGGGGGTGTTCATCGACGGGCGCTACCGCACCCAGATCAAGGGTCAGGTGGACCTGAAGGTCTTCACCCCGGTGCCGTGGCCCGAGGTCAAGCCTGGCGACTGGCTGCGTGAGCATCTGTCTGCTGGCCGGGTGGGATTTGACCCCTGGCTGCATACGGCGGATGAGATCGAAAAGCTGGAACGCGCACTTGAAGGGTCGGGCATTTCGGCCGTGGCGGTCGATGCAAACCCGATCGACCTGCTCTGGACTGACGCTCCCGCTCCGCACATTGGCAAGGCTTTCGTTCACCCCGAGGCGCTGGCGGGCGAAAGCTCGGGAGCCAAGCGCGCGCGGCTGGCGCAAGACCTGCGGTCGGCGGGACAAAAGGTTGCCGTCCTGACGCTGCCCGATTCGATCTGCTGGCTTCTGAACATCCGCGGCGACGATGTGCCGAAGAACCCGGTCCTTCATGCCTTTGCGCTGCTTGGCGATGATGCGCGGCTGACGCTTTACACCAACCCCGCCAAGCTTGACGCTGAAGTCCGCGCGCATATTGGCGCAGAGGTCGCCATCCGACCAATCGAGACTTTTGCGTCGGATCTGGCCGGGCTTTCGGGTGTCGTCCGGGTCGACAAGGCCTCGGCGCCGCTGGCAGTGTCGACGATCCTGCGCAAGGCTGGGGCAGAGGTGCAGTGGGGCGATGATCCCTGCCGCCTGCCGAAGGCACGAAAGAACGCGGCCGAGATCCAGGCCTCACGGGAAGCGCACCTGCGTGATGGTGCCGCGATGGCAGAGTTCCTGTGCTGGCTGGACAACGAGGCGCCAAAGGGTGGCCTGACCGAGATTTCCGTGGTTCAGGCGCTGGAAGGTTTCCGGCGGGCGACGAATGCCCTGCATAACATCAGCTTCGACACGATCTCCTGCGCGGGGCCGAACGGCGCAATCATGCACTACCGCGTCACAGAGGAGACCAACCGCCCGGTGCGGTCGGGAGAGCTTTTCCTGGTGGATTCCGGGGCCCAGTACCAGGACGGGACGACCGACATCACCCGGACTATCGCCATTGGCGACCCCGGCGAAGAAGCGCGCGCCTGCTATACCAGGGTCTTGCAGGGCCTGATCGCGGTCAGCCGCGTCCGCTTTCCCAAGGGTCTGCCGGGCCGCGACATCGACTCGCTTGCCCGGTTTCCGCTTTGGCTCGCCGGGCAGGACTTTGACCACGGCACGGGGCATGGGGTCGGATCGTTCCTCAGCGTGCACGAAGGGCCGCAGCGGATCAGCCGGGTGTCGGAGATACCGCTTGAGCCGGGAATGATCCTGTCGAACGAGCCGGGCTACTATCGCGAGGGTGCCTTCGGCATCCGGCTGGAAAACCTGATGGTCGTTGAGGATGCGCTGCCGCTTGGCGACAACCGCCCGCAGCTTTCGTTCGAGACGCTGACCTGGGTGCCCTTTGACCGGCGCCTTGTGCTGGCGGCCGAACTTGCACCGGGCGAACGGACCTGGCTGAATGGCTACCATGCTGCCGTGCTGGAAAAGCTTGCCCCGCGGGTCACGAAAGATACCTTGGACTGGTTGAGGGCCGCCTGCGCCCCGATCTGAGGAGGAACGGATGGCAAGCCACATCACCATTTCCCCGATTTCTGGTCCGGTCACAGTGACCGCGGGCGCCACGCGGATTGGCCAAAGCGACCGGGCGCTCGAACTGCGGGAGGGCAGCTATCCGCCGGTCATCTATGTCCCGCGCGACGACGTCGACATGGACAAGCTGGAGAAGACCACGCGGGCCACGACCTGCCCCTGGAAAGGCCAGGCGAGCTATTATTCGGTCAAGGCGCCGGATGGCCTGCTGGAAAACGCGGTCTGGTCTTATGAGTCGCCCCTGCCCGAGATGGGGGCGATTGCCGGGCATCTGGCCTTCTACCCGGACAAGGTCACGGTCACGCGCGGCTAGCAGCCTCTTCGCGGATGCGGGCCACCATGGCGCGAAGGCCGTTCGACCGCTGGCTGGAAAGATGGTCGTTCAGGCCAAGGCGGCCAAGCTCGGCCGTTGCGTCGACCTTGGCAACCTCGGCCAGGGGAAGGCCTGAGTAAAGCGCGTGCAGGACCGCAATCAGGCCGCGAACGATCAGCGCGTCGCTATCTCCCTGAAAATCAAAGCGATTACCCTCGATCATCGGGCGAAGCCAAACCTGGCTGGCACAGCCCTGGACCTTCAGCGTGGGAACCTTGAAACTGTCGTCCAGGGGCGGCATCGCTTTGCCAAGCTCGATGACATGGCGATAGCGCTCCTCCCAGTCCTCAAGGAATTCGAAGGTCTCTGCGATCTCTTCAAAGGCTTCGGTTGCCATGGCCCTGCTCCGTGCTGAGGCTGAGGTATGCCGGTCAAGGCCAAAGGTCCAGCCCAGAGAAGCGCTTTTCAAACGCGGTGCCATCGGCTACCCAAGGGGCAGTCGTTCAGGAAAGCCGCCATGCCTGTTGCCCGCCGTCTTGTAGTCGTGACCCTGGTCCTAGCCCTGACGGGCTGCGGGGCCATTCGGGAAAGCAGGCTTAACCCGTTCAACTGGTTCAAGAAGTCCGAGCCGCGCGAGACGGTCGTGCTGGATGAAAAGGGTGATCCGCGGCCCTTGGTCGATACGGTCCTGAGCATGGCCGTTGAACCGATCCCCGGGGGCGCCATCGTCCGGGCGCGGGGTGTGACGCCGACACAAGGCTGGTGGGACGCCGAGCTTGTGGCGCAGGACGTGACCGAGGACGGCGTTCTGGTCTACGAGTTCCGCCTTGTGCCTCCCATCGGTCGCACCGATGTGAACACTCAGCAGTCGCGCGAGATCGATGTCGGCATCTACATCTCGGACGTGAAGCTGGCCGAGGTTCGCGAGATCGTGGTGCAGGGCGCGACCAATGCTCGGGTCTCGCGCCGCTAGAGTTTCCGAAAGGTGAACGGAAAAGGGACCGGGCGCTTGCGGTCTTCAGAGCGTATTACGGCCAGTCCCTGAGAGCGCACAGCCGGTTCACCTTGATCCGCGAATCAAGCGTCGGGCCTGTCTTGGCGACGCGTGACCTGCCCATCCGAGCCCTTCGTTAAAGCCGGACCACCCGTACTTCGCTGCCCTTGGCGGAAAGCGCGATCTCGCCCTTGCACAGGCGGAGCGCATCATCGCCGAAGGCCTCAAGGCGCCAGCCAGACAGGGCGGGAACCTCGCGATCCCCGGCCGCGATAAGGTCGAGATCGGCGGACGACGCAATCAGGCGCGGGGCCACGCCCAGAGTTTCGGACTTGGCCTTGAGCAGCACGCGGAGAAGGTCGGCCAGCGCCGGGTTGACCTGCATCTGTTCGCGCGAGGCATCGACTTTGGGAATATCCTCGGGCCGCATTTCCAGGCCTTCCTTGACGGCGGCAAGAATGCCCTCGGCGATCTCGGGCTTGCGGCCTTCGCGAAGGAGCAGCCGTGAGCGACCAAGCTCTTCAGCTGTCGTGGGCCGGGTCGAGGCAAGTTCCAGCAGGGCATCGTCCTTCATCACACGGCTGCGCGGCACGTTCTGGCCCTGGGCATAGGCCTCGCGGAACCGGGCGAGCGCCTTGACGACAGCAAGGAACCGGCCAGACGTGGTCCGGGTCTTGATCCGCTGCCAGGCTTCGTCCGGGTCTACCGTGTAAGTCGCGGGATCGGTCAGGATGGCAAGTTCCTCAGCTACCCATTCCGCGCGCCCGTTCTTGCGCAACTGTCCGGACAGCCATTCGTAGATCTGCCGAAGATGGGTCACATCGGCCAGCGCATATTCCTTCTGCGCCTCGGAAAGCGGGCGACGCGACCAGTCGGTGAAGCGCGAGGTCTTGTCGAGGTTTGCGCGGGCGATCTTCTTGACCAGGGTCTCATAGCCCACCTGCTCGCCAAATCCGCAGACCATGGCCGCGATCTGGGTGTCAAAAAGGGGCTGGGGAAAGACTCCGCCTTCGACAAAGAAGATTTCCAGGTCCTGCCGCGCGGCATGGAAGACCTTTACGGTCGGCTCATAGCGAAAGAGGTCGTAAAGCGGCTCCATCGACATGTCCGCGCCTTCGATCGGGTCGATGAGCACGGCTTCACCCGCCCCGGGAAGCGCCATTTGGATCAGGCAGAGCTTGGACCAGTAGGTCCGTTCGCGCAGGAATTCGGTGTCGATGGTGACGTAGGGCTGGCTCTTCGCAAGCTCGCAATAGGCGGCGAGGTCTTCGGTCGTGGTGATCGTGCGCATGGGCCATCCTTTCGTCGCGGGGTCATCCCGCCATTGCCGGGCCGCTATAGGAGGAAGGGGCGCAAAAGAAAAGGGGGCGGGGTTGCGGTTCCCGGGCACCCGTGCCTAGCTGGTGACAGGTGCAAGGAGGCCTTGATGCGGGTGCTTTGGCTGGCGGCGGGGCTGTTCTTCACCGGCCTCGGGATCATCGGGGCTTTCCTGCCAGTCATGCCGACAACCGTCTTCCTGCTGGCGGCGGCTGCCTGTTTCGCTCGGTCCTCGCCGCGGCTTCACGGCTGGCTCTTGGCGCATCCGGCCTTCGGGCCGCCGATCCGGAACTGGCAGGACTATGGTGCGATCTCGCGCGGGGCGAAGAGGCTGGCAATCGGGAGCATGGCCGCCGTCTTCACGCTGTCGGTTCTGTTCGGCCTGTCCCGCGGGGTGCTGGTGGCGCAGGTCGTGCTGATGGCCACCGGCGCGGCCTTCATCCTGACCCGGCCGGATGGGCCTTCAGGGTAGCATGACCGGGGTCCGGTCGCCTGCAGCGTAGCGGCGGAGGACGGCCGGATAGAGCTGGTGCTCCATTGTCAGAACTCGGGCGGCGAGGTCTGCCTCGCTGTCGCCGGGAAGGACCGGCACGCGGGCCTGACCGAGGATCGGGCCTGCGTCAAGTTCCGCTGTGACTTCATGGACGGTACAGCCGGCCTCGGCATCGCCGGCAGAAAGCGCACGGGCGTGCGTGTGCAGGCCGGGGTATTTCGGTAGAAGCGAGGGGTGGATGTTCAGCATCCTTCCTTCGAAGCGACGGACGAATCCGGGGGTGAGGATGCGCATGAAGCCCGCGAGGCAGAGGATGTCTGGCTCGGCGGCTTCGATGTGGCGCAGAAGCTCGGCCTCGAAGGCTTCGCGGTCACGACCGAAGGGGCGGTGGTCGACAGCTTTTGTGGGGACGCCGAGGCTCGCCGCTTTCGCAAGGCCGGTGGCCTGCGGGTCGTTTGAGGCAACGAGGACGGGTCGCGCTGGATGGTCGCCGGTCATCGAGGCCACGAGCGCCAGCATGTTGGAGCCACCCCCGGAAATCAGGATGGCGACGCGTTTCAAAGGAGCTTGCCCTGGTAGATGACCCCCTGCCCCTTCACGATCCGGCCAAGGCGGGTGACGGTCTCGCCCTCGGCCCTAAGGAGCGCTGTCAGCGCCTCGGCCCGGTCTTCGGCGACAACGGCGATCATGCCGATGCCGCAGTTGAAGGTCTTCAGCAGTTCGGGCTCGGACATGTTCGCGGTGGTGGCGAGCCAGCGGAAGACCGGCGGCAGGGTCCAGGACGACAGGTCGATCTCGCAGGCCAGGCCTTCGGGTAGGACGCGCGGGGGGTTCTCGGTCAACCCGCCGCCAGTGATGTGGGCGAGGCCGTGGACGCCTCCGGCGCGAACGGCGGCGAGGGCTTGTTTGACGTAAAGCCTGGTCGGGGTCAGAAGCGCCTGGCCGAGCGTGCCTTCGGAGAAGGGCGACGGAGCGTCCCAGCCAAGGCCGGACAGTTCCACCACCTTGCGGACGAAGGAATAGCCGTTGGAATGGACCCCGTTCGAGGCGAGGCCAAGGAGGATGTCGCCTTCTTGAACGTCGCGGGGCAGCTCGCCACCGCGTTCCATGGCGCCGACGGCGAAGCCCGCAAGGTCGAAGTCGCCCTTGTGGTACATGCCGGGCATTTCAGCCGTTTCGCCCCCGATAAGCGCGCAACCGCTGTCGGCGCAGCCCTTGGCGATGCCGGTGATGATGCGGGTCGCCTCGTCGACCTGAAGCTTGCCGGTGGCGAAATAGTCCAGGAAGAACAAGGGCTCGGCACCCTGGCAGACCAGGTCGTTCACACACATGGCAACAAGGTCGATGCCGATCGTGTCTACGTGGCCGGTGTCGATGGCGATGCGCAGCTTGGTGCCGACACCATCGGTCGCGGCCACGAGTACGGGATCGTTGTAGCCAGCGGCCTTGAGGTCGAAAAGCGCTCCGAAACCGCCGAGGCCGCCCATGGTGCCGGGGCGGTTTGTGGCCTTGGCGGCGGGCTTGATCCGGTCGACCAGCGCGTTCCCGGCGTCGATGTCGACCCCCGCATCCGCATAGGTCAAGCCGTTGTGCCCCGTCGCCATCGCCCGCTCCTTCGCTGTTCGCGGCCCCCATACGCGTTTCCTTGCGGCACTGCAACAAACAGCCGCCAGGCCGGCCGCAGCCTGAGGGTCTGGTCGCTTGACGTCGGAATGTGAAAGACCTACCGATGGCCCACGGCTGGGCCTGTAGCTCAATTGGTTAGAGCCGAGCGCTCATAACGCTTTGGTTGGGGGTTCGAGTCCCTCCGGGCCTACCACCCCTTCCAGCCGCAAGATTCCGCGTGCAGCGCTTCCCAGAAGGTCCGGCATTGCCGGTCCACGAAACCGCATGGCCGCTGGCCTTTTGGGTCGGCGGGGGGCCGTCTGCACCTGGCCGAAATCAAACTCCGATCCCGCGTGGGGACCTCGGCGCAGGGTCTGCAAGATTCTGTTTGACATCGTACGTCAGACGTCTGATGTCTTATGAGAAGCCAAGAGGTTCCCTTCGTGAGCAACGTGTTTTCCGATCTCGATCCTGCCATCCGTGCCATCTTCGCCGATGAGCGGCAGCCGCACGGGGCTATCGCCCCACCGATCGCGACGAGTTCGACCTTTGCCTTTGCGACGCATGCCGACCTCGCCGCGCGTTACCGGGGTGAGACAAGCGCCCCGATCTATTCGCGCACCGAGAACCCGACAGTCCGGCTACTTGAGGAAAAGCTCGCCCTGCTGGAAGGCGGCGAGGATGCGATTGCATTGGGCTCGGGCATGGCGGCGATCACCAGCGCCGTGCTGGCCCTGGTCCGCAGCGGCGACCGGATCGTGGCGATCCGCAACTCCTATTCCGACGCGCATCGCTTCTTCGACCTGATGCTGCCGCGCCTTGGCGTGCAGACCAGCTATGTCGACGCCAACGACCCCTTGGCACTGCAGGCAGCCATCAGGGGCGCGCGTCTGTTCTACTTTGAAAGCCCGTCGAGCTATGTCTTCGACTGCGTCGACATCGAGTACCTGGCCCGTATTGCCCGCATCGCCGGCGCGATCACGCTTTTCGACAACAGCTTCGCATCGCCCATGCGGCAGAACCCGCTGCTGCACGGGATCGATCTGGTCGTGCATTCGATGTCGAAATATCTGTCCGGTCACTCCGATGTGGTCGCCGGTTGTGTCGTCGGATCGCATGCCCTGATCGGCGCGATCCGGACGGGCGTTTCCCCCTTCCTTGGGTCGAAACTCTCGGCCTTCGAGGCCTGGTTGGTCCTGCGCGGTCTGCGAACCCTGCCGATCCGGATTGAGGCCCATGAACGATCGGCCGCGGTGGTGGCTGCGGCCCTGGCCGAGCTCCCCCAGGTCACGCGCGTGCTGCGGCCCGGGGTCTCGGCGCCCTTGCCCCACACCTTGCGCGGCGCAGGCGGTCTGATGACGGTCGAGTTCGACGAAACCGTTGATATCCCTACCTTTTGCGACGCATTGCAGGTCTTTCGCCTTGCAGTGAGCTGGGGGGGCTTTGAAAGCCTTGCCCTGCCCGCCGACATCGTGGTGCGCCCGCCCGAGCCCTACAGCCGGCACCAGCCGCAGGGGATCACCAAACGGATGGTTCGCCTGTTCATCGGCCTGGAAGGGGCCGAGGTGCTGCGGGCTGACCTGCTGAACGCCATTACGACCGCCACCAAGGACGGTTGAGCACGACCGTCGCGCGCCAGCGATGGCGCGCGGCGCTGAAAAGCCGGGAAACCCGGATCACAAGAACCCTGACCATGGGAGGTTAGAATGGGTGTTGCACGACTTCTGAAGACTACTGCACTCGCCCTTCTGCTGGCGCAGCCTGCGCTGGCCGAGGGCAAGAAGGCCGAGGTCCTGCATTGGTGGACCAGCGCGGGCGAAGCCGCCGCGATCAAGGTCTTTGCCGATGCCTACAATGCTGCGGGCGGCGAATGGGTGGACAATGGGGTGGGCGGTGATGACACGGCCAAGAACCTGCTGGCCAGCCGCATTGCCGGCGGCAACCCGCCTCAAGTCGGCCAGTTCAACACCTCGCGCGAATATGAGGAGTTCGTGGCTGCCGGTCTTCTGGAGCCGCTGGATGCCGTCTCCGGCCCGGGCAACTGGGACGGGCTCGTCCCGTCGATCTTCCAGGGGTTGGTCAAGCGGGACGGCCACTACTATGCCGTTCCGGTGAACATCCACGGCTCGAACTGGCTGTGGTACAACATGGCCGCTTTCGAGACCGCCGGTGCGACGCCTCCGACCGACTGGGACAGCTTCTTTGCAGCCGCCGAGAAGCTGAAAGCGGCGGGGATCATCCCGCTCGCCCAGGGCGGTGAGGCCTGGCAGGAACGGATCACCTTCTATTCGGTGATGCTGTCGGTCGGCGGCCGCGACTTCTATCTGAAGTTCATCCAGGACAAGGACGAAGCCACGGTCCGTTCCGACAAGATGAAAGAGGTCATCGCGGTCTACACCAAGCTGCGCGACCTGGTGCGCGAGACGGATGCCGCCTCGCCGGGGCGGAGCTGGAACGAGGCGACGCAGATGGTCGTGACCGGCAAGGCCGGGATGCAGATCATGGGCGACTGGGCCAAGGGCGAGTTCACCGCAGCCAACATGGAAGCGGGCAAGGACTACGGCTGCGTTCCGGCCGTGACGGCGGGCGGACCGTATCAGGTTTCGGGCGACGTCTTCGTCTTCCCCAAGACCGGCAATGCAGCTGACCTTGAGGCCCAGATGCTGATGGCGCAGACGATGATCGACGCCAAGGTGCAGGTGGACTTCAACCTGAAGAAGGGCTCCGTCCCGGTACGTCCGGACGTGGATGTCGCCGCCTTCGACACCTGCTCGCAACAGGCGCTGCAGATCACGGCAAACAATGACCTGATCGTGGGCTCGACCGACATGTATGCGACCGCTGACCTGACCGGCGCGCTGCAGGATGTCTACACGACCTACTGGAACTCGACGGAGATGACGGCCGACGAACTGGTCGAGAAGATCGTCGAAGCGATGAAGGCAGCGGGCTGATCCCGCAGGCTTCACACCCCGGGCCGGTGTCTCCTTCCCGCTGGCCCGGGGACCCTTCCGCCGAACTGGAAAGGCGTCCGATGAGACTTTCGTCCCGCATCACCTCGCGGCTGGTGGTTTCGCCCTTTGTCGTGGTGGCGATCTTCACCTTCGTCCTTTGCGTCCTGTGGTCGGCGCAGCTTTCCTTCACTTCCTCCAAGATCTTCCCGGCCTACGACTATGTCGGCTTCAAGCAATACACCCGGCTTTTTGCCAATGAGCGCTGGATCCTGTCCTTCCAGAACATGCTGATCTTCGGCATTTGCCTGATCTCTGGAGCACTGGTGATCGGGTTTCTTCTGGCGGTGATGATCGACCAGTCGGTGAAGTGGGAAAGCTTCTGGCGCACAGTGTTCCTTTACCCCAATGCGCTGTCGTTCGTCGTCACCGGACTGGCCTGGCAGTGGCTCTTGAACCCCTCGCTCGGGCTGCCCGAGCTTGTGCGTCACCTCGGCTGGACCGATTTCAAGCTGAACCTCCTGGGCGAGCAGAAGACAGCGCTTTACGCGGTTTCGATTGCGGCGGTCTGGCAGGCGTCGGGCCTTGTCATGGCGCTGTGCCTGGCGGGCTTGCGCGGGATCGACGGTGAAATCTGGAAGGCCACCCGGATCGACGGGGTGCCGCGCTGGAAGACCTACCTGCATATCGTGATCCCGATGCTGGGGCCGATCTTCTTCACTGCGATCGTGCTTCTGTCGCTGTCGGTGGTGAAGGGCTTCGACCTCGTCGTCGCGATGACCAACGGCGGACCGGGGACGGCGACCGAGGTTCCGGCGAAATTCGTCATCGACCATATCCAGATCAGGGCCAATGTCGGGCTCGCCATGGCGGGGGCGACGGTGATGCTGATCTCGGTCGTCGCAGCGCTTGCCCCCTGGGTCTATGTCCAGAAACGCCGCAAGGAGGCGCGAGGCTGAAATGGCAGCAACCGATATCAATGCCCCCGCCGTCGGCCCGTCCGGAATTCGCCCGAAGCACCTGACCGTTGGTCGCGTAGGCCTTTACCTTGCGCTGACGCTGGCGGCGATCTTCTTCCTGGCGCCGCTTTACGTCATGATCGTCACCTCGCTGAAAAGCATGGATGAAATCCGGCAGGGCAATGTCATCGCCCTGCCCGAGGCCGCCTCGCTGGCCGCCTGGACGCGCGCCTGGGCCGAGGCCTGCACCGGCCTGCGGTGCGAGGGCATTCAGGTCGGGTTCTGGAATTCGGTCCGCATCCTGATCCCCAGCCTGATCGTGTCGATTATGGCGGGGTCGATCGTCGGCTATGTCCTGTCCTACTGGAAGTTCCGGGGGTCGGAGCTGTTCTACGGCCTGCTCTTGTTCGGTGCCTTCGTGCCCTACCAGATCATCATCTATCCGCTGATCCGGGTGTTCTCGACCATCGGGCTTTATGGGTCGCTGCCGGCCATCGTGGTGATCCACACTGTGCTGGGGCTGCCGATCATGGTGCTGATCTTCCGCAACTTCTATTCCACCCTTCCGTCCGAGCTGTTCAAGGCCGCGCGGATCGACGGGGCCGGGTTCTTCGCGCTTTACTGGTATGTCCTCTTGCCGATCTCGAAGCCGATCTTCGTTGTCGCGCTGATCCTGCAGGTCACCGGCATCTGGAACGACTTCCTTCTGGGCCTGATCTTCGGCGGGTCGGAAAACATGCCGATGACGGTGCAGCTGAACAACATCGTCGCGACCTTTCAGGGCGAGGTCGAATTCAACACCAACATGGCCGCGACAATGCTGACCGCAATTGTACCGCTGGCGGTCTATTTCGTCTCGGGCCGCTGGTTCGTCCGCGGCATCACCCAAGGCGCAGTAAAGGGCTGAAAGATGGATGGAACCCAAATGATCGACCAGTCTGACACAAAGGTCTCTGTCCGCGACCTCTCGGTCCGCTTCGGTGCCGTCAACGTGCTCAAGGGCCTGTCGCTCGATGTCCGCAAGGGCGAATTCCTGGTCCTGCTCGGCTCGTCCGGTTGCGGCAAGTCCACGCTTCTGAACGCAATCGCCGGATTGCAGGAACACAATGAGGGCCAGGTCTGGATCGGCGGGCGCAACGTGACCTGGGCCGAGCCATCAGAGCGGGACCTGGCGATGGTCTTCCAGTCCTACGCGCTTTACCCGTCGATGACGGTGCGCGGGAACCTGTCCTTCGGGCTGCGCATGGCGGGGGCCCCGAAAGAGGAAATCGCCCGTGCGGTCGAAGGGGCGGCCGAGCTTTTGCAGATCACCCATCTGTTGGACCGCCGTCCGCATGCCCTGTCCGGCGGCCAGCGCCAGAGGGTGGCCATCGGGCGCGCGCTGGTCCGCAACTCGGACCTGTTCCTGTTCGACGAACCCCTGTCGAACCTTGACGCCAAACTTCGGGCCGAGCTTCGGGTCGAACTAAAGACCCTGCACCAGCGGCTTGGCGCGACGATGATCTATGTCACCCATGACCAGGTCGAGGCGCTGACCTTGGCGGACCGGGTAGCGATCATGAAGGATGGCATCATCCTGCAGCTCGACACGCCCGAGGCGGTCTACAACCGCCCCGCAAACCGCTATGCCGCCTCGTTCATGGGGGCGCCGCCGATGAACCTTCTGCCCGGGGTCCTGAAACGGGCAGGCGCCACCTGCCGGTTTGTCGGGGCTGGGCTTGAGCTTGAGATACCGGCCGATTGTCTGGCAGGCGACTGGCGCGACGGGCAGGAGGTGGAGCTGGGCGTGCGGCCGGAACATCTGTTCCTGATCGGGCCGGGCGAGGCCGACCGGATCGGCACTGCGGCGGTGAAGCTGACCGAATTGCATGGCTCCGAGCAGATCATTTGGGCGGTGATCGGGGATACCAAGGTCGCCCTGCGGGCCTCGCCCGAAGTAAAGGTCGCTCTCGGACAGGATCATGCCTTCGGTTTGCATCGCCATCGCGTCAATCTTTACGATAAAGAGAGTGGGCTGCGGGTCTGATCCCGTGGGCTGAACGCTCTTTCATCGCGATGGGAATGATGGACAAGGCTTTGCAGGACATGCCACGGCTGACCAAGCCGCAAGCAATAGTCGACCGGCTGGTCGACTTCATCGTGGCGGGTCAATTCACACCCGGCGACCAGTTGCCGACCGAGAAGGACCTGACCGAGGCCTTGGCGGTCGGCCGGTCCTCGCTGCGCGAGGCGATCCGCAAGCTTGAGGCGCTGGGGATCGTCCAGATCCGCCATGGCACCGGCACTTTCCTGAAGCGCGCGCCCGGCAAGACCGAAGTCGTGGTGCCGCTTGCCATCGAGAACGAAAGCGAAAGCCTGTTGCAGGCGCTGGACATCCGGCGGGCGCTGGAAAGCCATGCCGCCGCACTGGCGGCGCGGACGGCGACGCCCGCGCAGATCGAGACGATCCGCCTCGAACTGGAAGAGATGGAGCGGGTCCACCAGAGCAAGGGCCAGGCGCTGGAGGAAGACCTGCGCTTTCACCTTGCGGTCTATCAGGCCTCGAACAACCCGCTTTTCGAGCAGATCATCAACCCGGTGCGCGGCCCCTTCATGCGCTTTTTCAGCCAACCGGCCGGAACCGAGCCCTTCGGCAAAAGCTCGTTCCACCTGCACCGGGAGCTTTACGAGACCATTGCCCGTCGCGATCCCGAAGGGGCGCGGCTGAAAACGCTGGAGCTTTTGGACCATGTCGAACTGGAAATCCGCAAGGCGCGCCAAACCCCATGACGGGTGTGGCGCATGACGCTGTCGGCCATCGCCTCGTCGCCCGCCGCGCAATGGCAACCTGTGGATGCACTGCCCCTTTCCGGGAAAGGCGCAGATCTTGCCCTGAGCGGCCGGGTGATTTCCGACGGATTCCTGGGCTTTGGCGCCTGTTTCAATGAGCTTGGTTGGCTGGCCCTGTCGCGGGCGGGCGACAATGCCCGGCAAGAAGCGCTGAGCCGCCTCTTTGCCCCGGGTCAGGGCTGTGACTTCTCTTATTGCCGCCTGCCAATGGGGGCCAATGACTTTGCCGCCTCCTGGTACAGCTACTGCGAGACCCCCGGCGACTTCGCGCTGGAAAGCTTTTCGGTGGCCCGCGACGAGGAAGGCGTGCTGCCCTTCCTGAGGGCGGCTCAGGCCTTGCGGCCCGATCCGATCCGGCTCTTCGCCTCGCCCTGGTCTCCGCCGACCTGGCTGAAATTTCCCGCCGTCTACAATTTCGGCCATCTGATCGCCGAGCCGCGCTATCAGCAGACCTATGCCGCGTATTTCGTGAGATACCTGCAGGCCTATGCCGCGCTTGGGTTCAAGGTGGATGCCGTCCATGTCCAGAACGAGCCGGATTCCGATCAGAAATTCCCCTCGTGCCGCTGGACCGGCGCGCAACTGGCCGAGTTCATCGGAAGTTACCTCGGGCCGGCTTTCACGGCGGCAGGGCTTTCGACCGAAATCTGGCTGGGGACGATCGAGCGGGGCGACTTCAATGCCTGGGTTGGACGGGTCATGTCCGACCCCGCCGCCGCCCGCCATGTGCGGGGCCTGGGATTCCAATGGGCGGGAAAGGGCGCGATCCAGCGCAGCCATCTGGCCTTTCCCGACCTGCCGATCATCCAGACCGAAAGCGAATGCGGGGATGGCAAGAACGACTGGCCCTTTGCCCATTACGTCTTCGACCTGATCCAGCATTACCTGACGAACGGGGCGCGGTCCTATGTCTACTGGAACATGGCCCTGCCCGGCGACACCGCCAGCAATGCCGCCAGTACTTGGGGCTGGAAGCAGAATTCGCTGATCTCGGTCGACATGGCCAGCGGCGCGCTGAGCTACAATCCGGAATTCTGGATCATGCGCCACTTCGGCCAGTTCGTCCGGCCCGGAGCCTCGGTGCTGGAGCTTCAGGGCCGCATGGCCGCCAATGCGCTTGGTTTCCGCAATCCCGATGGCGGGCTGGTGATCGTCGTGCAAAACCCGCTGGACCGCGAAGCCCAGGTCCGCGTCGACGCAGCCGGTGGCGCTGTCGCAGCGCTGCCGGCCCAGTCGGTGACCACGCTCTGCCTCGACGGTTGATCCCGGTCAGCCGATCCGTGCCAGCCCGGATTTGACTCGCCGCAGCGGGATCGAGCTTTCGATCGAGGCAACCCCCGGAACCTTGGTGAAGCGCCCGACCAGGAAGCGCTCGAAATCCTCTAGCCCCCGGGTGACGACGCGCAGCAGATAGTCACGGTTTCCGGTCATCAGCCAGCAGTCAACCACTTCGGGAAAGGCCTTCACCGCCGCTTCGAATTTCGCCAGCGCCTCGTCGACCTGCCGGTCAAGCTTGACCGAGACGAAGACCGAAAACGTATAGCCCAGCGCCGCCTCGTCGATCAGCGCGGCATAGCCGGTGATGATGCCGGCCTCTTCCAGCATCCGCACCCGCCGCGACACGGGCGAGGCAGACAGCCCGACTCCCTCTGCCAGATCGTTGATCGTCATGCGCCCGTCTCTTTGCAGGTGACGGAGAATGGCAAGGTCTTGCGCATCGGCATTGGCTGAAGCCATCACGATATCCTGAACAGTTGGCAGCTTATGCCAATCTATGCGGATTTCTTGGCGAGAACGACAGAAATCAGCGGACAAATTGCGCTATCCTTGCGCGCACATGAGGCAAGGACATCAGCATGATCGACACCGCGACCCGCCAGCATCTGAAGACCATCGAAGCGCGGCTTCTGTGGCTGTCGCACTGGATGATCCATAACGCCAACCACATCAGGCCCAAGGTCGATGGGATCAAGATCGGCGGACACCAGGCGTCCTCGGCCTCGATGGTCTCGATCATGACGGCGCTCTATTTCTCGGCGCTGAGGCCCGAGGACCGGGTGGCAGTCAAGCCGCATGCCTCGCCGATCTTCCATGCGATCCAATATCTTATGGGAAATCTGCCACTGGAGAAGATGCAGAATTTCCGCGGGCTTGGCGGGGTGCAGAGCTACCCGAGCCGAACCAAGGATGTAGACGATGTCGACTTCTCGACCGGGTCGGTGGGTCTTGGCGTCGCGATTACCTCCTTCGCCTCGATCGTGCAGGATTACCTGCACGCAAAACCCTGGGGGGCGGGGGCGCCCAAAGGTCGGATGGTCGCGCTGGTGGGCGACGCAGAGCTGGACGAGGGCAATGTCTACGAGGCCCTGCAGGAAGGCTGGAAGAACGGGTTGCGCAATTGCTGGTGGGTCATCGACTACAATCGCCAGTCGCTGGACGGCGTGGTGCATGAGGGGCTCTGGTCCCGGGTCGAACGGATCTTCGAGGCCTTTGGCTGGGATGTCGTGCGGGTGAAATACGGCCGCCTGCAGCGCGCGGCCTTTGAGGAGCCGGGAGGCGAGGCCCTGCTGCGCTGGATCGACGATTGTCCCAACCAGCTTTATTCGGCGCTGACCTTCATGGGTGGCGCGGTCTGGCGCGCGCGGTTGATGGACGATCTTGGCGATCAGGGCGAGGTCAGCGCGCTGATCGCGCGTCGGTCGGATGCCGAGCTTGCCGCGTTGATGGAAAACCTTGGCGGCAACTGCGTGGAGACCATGGCCGAGACTTTCGCAGCCGTGACCCATGACCGGCCGGTCTGCTTTCTCGCCTACACGATCAAGGGCTGGGGCACGCCGATTGCCGGGCACAAGGACAACCACGGCGGGCTGATGACCAAGGCGCAGATGGCGGACTGGCAGGCCCATATGGGCGTGGCCGAAGGCCAGGAATGGGACCGGCTGGCCGGTGTGCGCGACCCTGGCGCCCTGCAGGCCTTTCTCGACGCTGTGCCGTTCTTTGCCCGCGGTCGGCGCCGGTTTGCGGATGCACGCCTGCCGGTGCCGAACATTGGTTTTGCCACGGACCGCGAGATCTCGACCCAGATGGCCTTCGGCAAGATCCTCGACGATCTGGCCCGGACCGGCGGCGCTTTGGCCGACCGGATCGTCACCACCTCGCCGGACGTGACGGGAACCACGAACCTTGGCCCCTGGGTCAACCGGCGCAAGCTCTTTGCACGCGAGGCCCGGCGCGACACGTTCCTGGACGAAAAGATCGCCACGACCGCGAAATGGGAATTCGCGCCCGAGGGCCAGCATATCGAACTGGGCATCGCCGAGATGAACCTGTTCCTGATGCTTGGCGCAGCAGGCCTGTCGCACAGCCTTTTCGGACGACGGCTGATCCCGATCGGCACGGTCTATGACCCGTTCGTCGCCCGGGGCCTCGATGCGCTGAACTATGCCTGTTACCAGGACGCGCGCTTCATGATCGTCGGCACGCCGTCCGGGGTGACGCTGGCCCCGGAAGGCGGCGCGCACCAGTCGATCGCCTCGCCCCTGATCGGCATGGCTCAGGACGGGCTGGCAGCCTTCGAGCCCGCCTTCGCCGACGAACTGGCGCTGATCATGCACTGGGCTTTCGATTACCTGCAGCGCGACGGCGACGGCGATCCGGACGAGCGGACCTGGCTTCGGGACGAGACCGGCGGCTCGGTCTACCTGCGCCTGTCGACCAACCCGATCGAGCAGCCAGGTCGCCGCGCGGATGACAGTTTCCGGCAGGGGGTGATCGACGGGGCCTATTGGCTGCGTCCGCCGGGGCCGAACTGCGACGCGATCATCGCCTATCAGGGCGTGGTCGCCCCCGAGGCAATCGCGGCAGCCGGGATGGTGGGCGAATACCGTCGCGATGTGGGCGTGCTGGCTGTTACCTCGGCCGACCGGCTGAATGCCGGCTGGACCGCAGCACAGCGCGCGCGAGCGCGGGGCAACGGGGCGGCGATCAGCCATGTGGAACGGCTGCTCGCCCCCCTGCCCCGGGATTGCGTCATCGTGACGGTGATCGACGGGCATCCGGCAACCCTGTCCTGGCTGGGTGCGGTGGCAGGTCACCGGACGGTGTCGCACGGGGTCGAGCACTTCGGGCAGACCGGCACGATCGGCGATCTCTACCGCCATTTCGGGCTGGACCGGCAATCGCTTGCCGGGTCAGTCCTGGCACATTCGAAGGGTCGGACTGCACCCGCAGCCCTTCGGATCGCCAGCAGCGGCTGATGCAGGGAACCGGTTACCAGCGGATATGGGCAGGCCAGACGTAGTGTTCGTCCGGGTCGGCGAGCACCGGCCTCGCAAGTGCCATGGTCTTGCGCCGAAGCACGGTGGCCACCTCGTCACGCGGCAGGCGGCGCAGATCGTCTGAGGCGAGCGGCGTGCCCACGGAAAGATCGACGAACTGCCCCATCCGGCGGCGGGTCTCGTGGAAGATCAGTGCCACGCGCAACGGATAGGATGTGTGGCTGGCAAGCTGGAAGAGACGCGAATTCTGCCCAGCGACATGAATCGGCAGGGTCGTCACACCTGGAAGCGTGGCCAGACGGCCGACGAAGGGATGCCAGGGTGCATCCACCGCGCGACCTCTGAGCGGCCGGTTGGCCGTCGCAACCCCGCCCGCTGGGAAGATCGCCACGACCTGCCCTTGCGCCAGAAGTGCGGCCGCGCGGCGGCGGGTTTCGCCGGTCAGGCGGCGGGCCTCTGGCGTGCCGGAGAAGTCGACCGGCAGGAGATGGGGGTCCACCTCCGGCACACGGCACAGAAGGCTGTTGGTCAGGATCCGCACATTGCCCCGCAGTCGCATGCCAAGCTGGCCCAGGGTCAGGCCATCCACCACTCCGAAAGGATGGTTGGCCACCAGAAGCAGTCCTCCGGTCCGGGGCAAGCGGTCAAGGCTCTCGGCCCCCGAGCGAATGCGCGGAACGATCCCAAGCTTGCGCAGTGCGGCGTCGAACACGGGCTCTCCCGGCCGTTTGTCGCACAGCGCCCAGTCGAGATAGAGCCGCCGCAAACGGGGCTGACCGGTCAGGGTCTCGACCGCGCGGATCAGGAAACGGCGAAAGCGCGACTGGCCGGGATGGGAATAGGTGAAGTCGACAGGTGGCGAGATCGGGCCCCGGTCGAAGGCAAGGACACCAGCGGCCAGGGCCTCCTCATCCTGCAGAAGATCGAAGTGGCTGGCAGGGGCGTGATGCGTCATGGCGTGATCCGGGCCGGGCAATTGTTGCCCATCGCGGTAGCACCAAAGCGTGACAGTCAGGCGACGGCTGGATGACGGCTTGGCGACGTCTCGATCAAAAGACCGGCCTGCGGGCTCCGATCAATCCGGACCGCCGCCGCCGGTCAACCCCAGTGACCGAGGAGCACGTTGCGGGTAACCGCCTCGACCGGGCGATCACGGGCGATGAGGCCCGCGACCCACTCGCAACTGGCCGCGTTGAAGACCGCCCCCGTGCCCCTGCGGTATTCGGCCATGCAACCATTGCCTCGGCTGGCCAGGGCCACGGTTTCGGGCGTAACGGAGCCGTAGACATTCTGCGCCACTTCCTCGGCGTCGAGCGTGCCGATGAAATAGTCCATGTCGTGCCGGCCGGTGTGATGGGCAAGTGTGGTGGCAAGCGAAAGGCCGACAATGGTAAGCTCGCCCGCAAGCCCCGTGCCCTCGGCCGGATAGGGCAGGCCCTTGCGGATCTCATAGTCGATCCCGTCAACCTCGTAGCCAAAGATCTTCGACGCGGCGCCAAGCACATCGCCATAGCCAAGACCGGTCTCGCGCAGGGACCAGTGCTCCGGCCGATAAAGCGTGAAGCCGCCCGCGCCATGGGCCGCGCACCTGCTCCAGCCGGCATAGACGCCCATGCTTCCGGTCAGGCCCATGGTCGCCACCGCGGGGCGACGGGCGCGCGGGTGGTCCCAGTAACTGGTCAGCCGGTCTGTCGCGCCCAGCGGGTCCTCAGCCTCGGCCCGGGTCTTGTAACAGGTCTGGGTGGTCAGGTCGGCCGAAAGCCGCGTCTGCCAGAAGAAGTTGCCGCCAAAGCGGGCCAGCTCTCCCCCCCGGTCGAGCCAGGCATCCAGATGGTCCCGCATCTCCCAGGTCCAGTATTCATCATGGCCGACGATCACGGCCCGGGGATAGGCGTCAAGAAGATGCGGATCGGCGTGCAGGTCATGCTGGGTGACATAGTCAAGCGCGATGCCCAGATCCTCGCACCAAAGGGCGAAGGGCCGCTCGAAGGCCGCCCAGCCGGATGAGGCGTATTTCTTGGAAATTCCCTTGGCACGCGCATATTCCATATGCGGATAGCGGGGCCGCGTCAGCAAGGGCGATGCATGCGGGATGCGCGGCGCGTCCTTTGGCCAGCTTACAAAGCCCGTGGCCCAGGGGCGCAGAAGGCTCACCTCCGGCGCAAAGTCGCCCCCTGTCGGTCCGGTCAGCCCCTGATAATGGTTCGAGCCACCCCAGTCGTTGTAGGCGCACCAGGTTCCGGTCGCGAGGATAAGGGCCAGTCTTGCCGTGGGCTTGGCAGGCTTCAACACGAACATGCCTCGGGAGACATGGCCCGGCACCCGCAACGTGACGCTGTAGACGCCACTTGGCCAGTCTGGGGGGAGGACGGTTTCGAAGACCACGGGCCAGTCGCAACCCTTGACCGAACAGTCGGCCGGTGTTGCCGCGAAACGGGTGGAGACCATGGTTTCCAGCACCTTGCGCGGCGCGATCCCGTCGCGGGCGATGGTCAGCCGCGCCTTTGGGGCAGAGGACATCGCATGCAGCCGCAGGGTCTGGCCCGGCGCATAGGACAGCGCCCCGGTATAGCCCCAGACCTGCGGGCGCGTGGGGTCGTCCGAGGCCATCTCGTAATAGTGCCCGGTGACGGGATCGCCGTCGTCATGGGGCCCGGTGACAAAGAAGCCTTGCATGGTCGCCTCACGGATTTTCCCGGCAGCATCCGCGCGCGACGGCGCGAAGGCAACGGCTTCCGCGCTGGTTTCGGCTTGAAATGCGGCGGGGGCTGTGCCTCCCTTCGCAAAAACTTGGGGGGATCATGCGGATCGGGGACGTTTCATTCTGGTATGCCGATATCGGGCTGCCTTACCGCCGGGTGCCGCTGGCGGGGGATACCACCGCGGATGTGGCGATCATCGGCGCGGGCTATACCGGGCTTTGGACCGCCTATTACCTGAAGCAGGCAAATCCCGGTCTGGACGTGCTGGTGATCGAGAAGGACTTTGCCGGTTTCGGCGCTTCGGGCCGTAATGGGGGGTGGCTTACGGGCGGCTTTGCCTGGACGCATCAGAGGTATCTCGAGACATCGACCGAGCACGCGGTCCGGGGCATGGTCGAGGCAATGAACGGCACGGTCGACGAGGTGATCCGCGTCGCCGAGGCCGAGGGGATCGACGCGGATATCCATCGGACGGATGAACTGATGGTGGCCACCCGGTCCTCGCAGCTTGGACGGATGCGCGCAGAGGTCGAGCACCGGCGGCACTGGGGCGAAGACGAGCGGGTCTACGAGATAAGCGCGGCGGACCTGGCCAAGCGCATCCGCATTCCCGGGGCGCTTGGGGCGATGGTGGTGTCCAATGTCGCGCGGATCCAGCCGGCAAAGCTTGTCCGGGGCTTGGCGGCAGTGGTCGAGCGGATCGGTGTGCGGCTTGTCGAGGGGACAACGGTCACGGGGTACGAGAAGGGCGTGGTCACGACCGACCACGGCACGGTGCTGGCACCGGTGATCCTGCGCTGCACCGAGGGGTTCACGGCAGGACTTCCGGGCCGCAAGCGCGAATGGCTGCCGCTGAATTCGGCCCAGATCGCGACGGAACCCTTGCCGCCCGAGGTCTGGGCCGAAATCGGCTGGGACGGGCGCGAGATCCTCGCCGACTTTGCCAATGCCTATTGCTATTGCCAGCGCACCCGCGAGGGTCGGATCACCGTCGGCGCGCGGGGGGTGCCCTACCGGTTCGGCTCCAGTCTCGACACCAACGGTGCGCCGGATCCCGAAACGATCCGGCGGCTGACGGCCATCCTGCGCCAGCATTTCCCTGCCGCGGCGGGGGCCAGGATCGACCATGCCTGGTGCGGCGTTCTGGGCGTGCCGCGCGACTGGTGCGCGACTGTGGGGCTTGATCCAGAGACTGGCCTTGGCTGGGCGGGGGGCTATGTGGGGGTAGGCGTCTCGACCTCCAACCTCGCAGGCCGGACACTGGCCGATCTTGCCCTCGGGCGCGATACCGATCTTGTCCACTTGCCCTGGGTCAACCGCAAAGTCCGGCAATGGGAGCCAGAGCCTTTCCGCTGGCTCGGCGTGACGGGGATGTATGCGCTGTTGAACGCGGCCGACCGACGCGAGGCGCGGCCGGGGGCGGGGCCATCGAAACTGGCGACGCTCGGGAACTGGCTGACCGGCCGGGGCTAGGATGTCGTGGGGACGCAGGATCAGAGCGCTTGCCGGTTCTGTTAGCGCCTGTCATACCTCCCCGTGATTTCGCGGAGGAATTGGATGCGACTGAGCCGCCGTACTGTCCTGGCCCTGCCGATGCTGCTGGCCGCCCGTCCCGTTCTTGGTGCGGATCGCGCCGACATAGCCCGCAATGTGCTTCTGACCTGGCACCGGCTGATCCTGGAACTCGTGCGTCACACGGCGACCTATGTGCCGCCGGTCGCCGCCCGGGCCTTCGCCTATATCGGCGTCGCCGCGCATGAAGCGTTGGCCTCGGGCAACCCCGCGATGCGCAGTCTTGCCGGGCAGTTGACCGATCTTGGGCCGCTTCCGCCCCGCGCAGAAGGCGAGTTCGACGAGGCCTGTGTGCTGCATGCAACCCTGGCCGCCGCAGTGCAGGCGCTCTTTTTCAACACCGGGCCGACCGGCCAGCGGGCCATGGCCGCGATGGACGAAAAGCTCGGGCAGAAAGCCAGCGCCGGAATCTCCGAAGCAGTGGTCGCGCGGAGCGTGGCGCAAGGCCATACCATCGCCGCCGCGATCCTGGCCTGGGCCGAATCCGATGGTGGCGCGGTGATCGAGAACATGGGTTTCCCGCGCGAATACACCCCGGGGACCCGGCCGCAGGACTGGGTGCCCACCAGCCTCATCCGACTGCAGCAGGCACCGCTCTTGCCGGACTGGGGCCGGAACCGCACCTTCGCCATTCCCTCGACCGACGGTCTCGATGCCCCGCCGCATCCGGATTATGACGAGGCGCCCGGATCGGACTTTCACGCCTTCGCGCTGGAAGTGGCCGAAACGGGCCGCAACCTCACCGACGAACAAAAACTCATCGCCCGGTTCTGGTCGGACGACCCGATGCTGACACCCACGCCGGCAGGCCACTGGATTTCCATCGTGATCCAGATTGCCGACCGCGATTCACTGCCGGTGGAGGTCATTGCTCCCACTCTGGCCAAGCTTGGGGTTGCGCAGGCGGACGCCTTCATTTCCTGCTGGTCGACCAAGTTCAAGTACAACCTCTTGCGCCCGGTCACCTACATCAAGCGCCATATCGACCCGAAATGGGAGCCCCTGCTTATCACGCCCCCCTTCCCGGAATACACATCGGGCCATTCGACCCAATCCGGTGCGGCCTCGACCGTTCTGACGTCGATTTTCGGCGAGAATTTCGCCTTTGATGACGAGACCCATGTCGACGAAGGCCTTCCCGTTCGCAGCTTCCCCTCATTCGCGGTGGCGGCGGAGGAGGCTGCGATCTCAAGGCTTTACGGCGGCATCCACTTCCGCTTTGGCAATCAGGCAGGTCTGGAACAGGGCCGGGCTGTCGGGGCCTTCGCCGCAGCACTGAAGACCGAAGCATGATGCGCTCGTCCGCCCTTCTTCTGGCCCCGTTTCTTGTGCTGTCGGCCCCGCTGAATGCCGAGCCGCTGGTGCCGCTTTTCACTGACGAGACCGCGACCTCCGGCATCGATACGGTCTTTGCCGGCGAATGGGAGTATATGGTCGGCGGTGGTGTGGCGAGCTTCGATTGCTCGGGCGACGGGTTTCCGGAGCTTTTCCTCTCCGGCGGCGCGGGGCCCTCCGCGCTTTACCTGAACCAAAGCACTCAAGGCGGGCCGCTCGCCTTTGCCAAGACCGACGCCATCACGCTTGACGCGGTGCTGGGCGCCTATCCGCTGGACATCGACAGCGACGGGGTGATGGACCTCGTTGTCCTTCGCCAGGGCGAGAACCAGCTCTTGCGTGGCTTGGGCGACTGTCGCTTTGAAGCGGCGAATGCCGCCTGGGGCTTTGATGGTGGCGACGCCTGGTCGACAGCCTTTGCCGCGATCTGGGAGCAGGGCCAAAGCTGGCCCACCCTTGCCATAGGCAACTATATCGACCGCAAGGAAGAAGCCTTCCCCTGGGGTTCCTGCACCGACAACTGGCTGCATCGGCCAGATGGCGAGCGCTTTGCCCCGCCTCTTCCGTTGAAGCCGTCGTTCTGCGCGCTGTCGATGATCTTCACCGACTGGAACCGTTCAGGCCGCCCTAGCCTGCGGGTGTCGAACGACCGGGAATACTACAAGGGCGGGCAAGAGCAGCTTTGGCACCTTGAACCCGGAGAAGCCCCGCGGCTTTACACCGACAAGGAAGGCTGGAAGCGCCTGCGCATCTGGGGGATGGGAATCGCCTCCGCCGATGTGAACCTGGACGGCTATCCCGACTATTACCTGACCTCGATGGCCGACAACAAATTGCAGGTCCTGAAGGACCCGGCCTCGGGGCTACCCGATTACGCAGATATCGCCTTCAAATCCGGGATCACCGCCCATCGGCCCTATACCGGCGGCGATCTCAACCCCTCGACCGCCTGGCATCCCCAGTTTGCAGATCTGAACAACGACGGGCGACTTGATCTGTTCGTGGCCAAGGGCAACGTGGCGAAGATGCCGGATTTCGCCGCACTCGACCCCAATAACCTGCTGCTTGGGCAAGAGGACGGAACCTTTGTCGAAGCCGGGGACAAGGCCGGCGTGGCCAGCATGGGCATCGCCAGGGGCGCGCAGGTGGTCGACCTCAACCTGGACGGCCAGCTTGACATCGTGGTGGTGAACCGCTGGACCACGGCCGAGATCTGGCGCCAGAGCGGGGCTTCAGCCGGGAACTGGGTCCAGGTACGTCTTGCACAAGACGGCCCCAACCGGGACGCAATCGGCGCGGTGGTCGAGATCAAGCGCGGTGATGCGACCCTGCGGCATGAAATCGTCTCGGGCGGTGGGCATGTCTCGGGCTCCGTCGGATGGCTGCACTTTGGCCTGGGTGAGGCGGAAACGGCCGAGCTGCGGGTGATCTGGCCCGACGGCAGTCAGGGGGAATGGATGACTTTGCCGTCAAAGACTTACCAGATCCTGCGCCCCGGCGCATTGGCCGAGACCTGGCAACCGGAGCGATAAAGGCGAATCGTTTTCAGGCCAGCCGACTGACTTCAGATTACAATCAGGGGTTGCGGCCAACTGTTTCCGTGCGCGCATCACCCGAAAGCAGGACGCAAATAAGGCGCCCAAGCGCCGCATCCCACTGGGATCGCTGATCTTTTTGTCACACTTTGCATTTTGCAAAGCCCATGATCGCCAAAAGGCTTACGCAGAAAAACTTTACAAATGAATTAGTTAGCTTCGGCGCATCGCCGGGAAAAACAGCACTTTTCCTCAAAGGTGGGATCAAAGCTCTCGGGTTTTGCCCCCGCCTCGCGCGGCGCATTTGCGCCACGTGGTGCCGAACGGCTACAATGCACATATAGGGGAACACTTCCGAAGCTGAGGACGGAAGCGATTCACTGCAAGGTAATCGAGTTCGGCTGGAATGCAGCGTCAGGGGTCGGCGCTTGCATTGTGTGGGGTGCCGTAGCCGGTAGGGATGACAAGTGACGCAGGGTCCGACACAGTACAACAGTCACCTCGACGCCGAGGCGCGGCAGGTCGATCCCGATGTCTTTGCCGATGACCTGAAACCTGGCACGCAGCTTCTGGGCGGGCAGTACACAATCATCGGATTTCTGAACAGCGGCGGCTTTGGCATCACCTATTTGGCCAAGGATTCGCTCGACCGCACGGTCGTCATCAAGGAATGCTTCCCGAACGCCCTTTGCCGGCGCAGCAGTGCCATCGTCCGCGCCCGGTCCCGCAAGCACCAGGGTGAATTGCGCAGTTTTGTCGAGAATTTTGTCGAAGAAGCTCGCAGCCTGGCGCGGCTGGTCCACCCAAACATCGTGGGCGTGCATCAGGTCTTCGAAGACAACGATACGGCCTATATGGCCATCGACTTCATCAACGGTCGCGATCTGCATGAGATCCTTGAATCCTCGGACCGGCCCTTCACACCGGACGAGGTCGTCGTCCTGCTGAAGAAGATGCTCAGCGCGGTCGAGTTCATCCATCAGGTGGGCATCCTGCACCGCGACATTTCGCCCGACAACATCCTGATCGACAAATCCGGAAACCCGGTCCTGATCGATTTCGGCGCGGCAAGCGAACAGGTGGCGCGGTCAACCCGGGTCCTCACCGGGCGGCGGGTGATCAAGGAAGGCTACTCGCCGCAGGAGTTCTACCTGACCGGTGCCGACCAGAGCCCGGCAAGCGATCTCTATTCGCTGGGCGCGACGTTCTACCATCTGATCGCCGGCGAGGCTCCGCCGGAAAGCCCTCGCCGCCTGGCCCGTGTGGCCGAGGGTGAGGCCGATCCCTACGCGCCGCTTGCAGGCAGGTTCCAAGGCTATCCCAAGGGGTTTCTGGAACTGATCGACATGGCCGTCCGGGTGCTGCCGAAGGACCGGATCCAATCGGCGGGCGACTGGCTGGAATGGATCGCGATGGGCGAGGCGGGGGAGGCTCCGCCGATCCTGCCGGTGCGCTCGGTCACCCGGCCCGTCTCGCGGGCGGCTCCGGCCGCTTACGCATCCGAGCAAACAGGCCGGAAGCTCGGCCTTGTGCTGGGCGCGGGGGCGGTGGTTGCCCTTGGCCTTCTGGCGGGCGTCTTCCTGGTCTGGCGCTGATCCCGGGCGCGCGCAGCACGTTGCGGAACGAATGCTTGCGCCTGAAGGTGGCAGCCCGTTACGCTGCGCCTTCCGGATGCCATTCCTTTTGCGGAGAGAGCAGCCCTGCCCGTGCCGCCGCACACCGCGCCACCCTGTTTAGCCAGATGCCTTCGACCTCTCTGGGCAGGTCTCGGGCTTGCGGCCCTGCTGTCCGGCCCCGTTGGGGCCTGCGATACGGCCCTGCTGCTATCCATCGACGTATCGGGTTCGATTGACTCCGGCGACTACCGGTTGCAGGCCGACGGCCTTGCTGCGGCCCTCTCCGACCCCGAGGTCGAGGATGCACTCGTCCGCGGCCAGGTTGCCCTGGCCGTTGTCCAATGGTCGGGCCGTGCCGAACAGGCGCTGGTCCTGTCCTGGCAGCGGATGCTCGACCCGCAGGACGTCGCCCGCTTTGCCGCCCGGGCGGCCAATATGCCCCGGTCCTTCGGCGGTTCGGACACTGCCGTCGGCGAGGGGCTGGCCTTTGCCACTGCCCAGTTCACGGCCGTGCCCGACTGTCGGCGCAAAGTGATCGATGTATCCGGCGACGGGCAGGAGAACGCGGGATTTACCGATGCCGAAGCCCGGGCGGCTGCGGTCGAAGCGGGCCTTGTCATCAACGCCATCGCCATCGAAGAGCCCGGCCCTGCCTTTCCGATCACCAACTACTATCGCAAATGGGTGATCACGCCCGGGGGTTTCGTGGTCACGGCACGGGGGCTGCAGGACTATGCCGAAACCCTTCGCCTGAAACTCCTGCGTGAACTTGTCAGCCCGGTTGGCTAAAGCTTGACGGGTTCGCCGCTTTTGCCTAGGGCTAACCCATGGGGTCCGCGTCCGCCCCGTGAGGCTTCGGCCCAAGTGTCGCATCCCTGACCCTTGCCAAGGATGCACCTCATGCCCCAGTTCGGCCAGATCTCGCCCGCGCAGGCCTTTCGCCTGACCGGCACGCCCGATGCGCCCCGTTTCTTCGATGTCCGCCTTGCGGAAGACGTCGCCACCCTGCCCCGGTTGATCCCGATGTCCTGCCTCTTGCCGCATGGCGAGGTGGCTGGACTTGCCGAGCCGCCTGGTCGGGCAGTCGTCATTTGCTCCAAGGGGCGCAAGCTCTCGGAAGGGGCCGCCGCCTGGCTGCGCAGCCTGGGCTGGCAGGCCGAGGTTCTGGAAGGCGGCATTCTCGCCTGGGAAGCGGCGGGCCTGCCGTTGATCCCCCTTGCCGACCTGCCTGCCCCCGGAAGCACCTGGGTTACTCGGCACCGCCCCAAGATCGACCGGATTGCCTGTCCCTGGCTGATCCGGCGTTTCATCGACCCAGCCGCCCGGTTCCTGTTCGTCGCCCCGGCCGAGGTCGCGGCGGTGGCAGAACGCTTCGGGGCCATCCCCTTTGACGTCGAAGACGTGCGTTTCAGCCACCGGGGCGACAATTGCAGTTTCGATGCGCTCCTGGACGATTTCCAGCTTCATTGCGAAGCGCTTGACCGGTTGGCGCTGGTCGTCCGCGGCGCCGATACCGATCGCCATGACCTCGCCCCGCAGGCGGCCGGGCTTCTGGCGCTGTCGGTTGGCCTTTCGCGCATGTACCGCGACGACCTGGCGCAGCTTGAGGCCGGGATGGCGCTTTACGACTCACTTTACCGTTGGGCCCGCGATGGGCATGACGAGGGCCATGATTGGCCTCAGGGGCGCCGCGAATGACACCCACGCTATCCGAACTGACCCGGACCTTTGCCCGGATCGGCTGCCTGTCCTTTGGCGGGCCGGCCGCGCAGATTGCTCTGATGCACAGGGTGGTCCTCGAGGAAAAGCGCTGGGTCGCCGAGGAAGACTACCTGCGCGCCCTGTCGTTCTGCATGCTCCTTCCCGGCCCCGAAGCCATGCAGCTTGCCACCTGGACCGGCTGGCGGCTGCACGGGGTCAAGGGCGGGCTGATCGCCGGGGGCCTTTTTGTCCTGCCCGGCGCGCTGATCGTCCTGGCTCTGAGCCTGGTCTACGCCGCGTATGGCACGATCCCGGTTGTTGCAGCCCTTTTCACCGGGGTTCAGGCCGCAGTCATCGCTATCGTCATCGAGGCGCTCATTCGCGTCTCGCGCCGGGCGCTGAAATCGCCTGAGGCCCACATCATCGCCGTTGCGGCCTTCCTTGGCCTGTTTGCGCTGGACCTGCCCTTCCCGGTGATCATCCTGGCGGCTGCGCTTTGGGGCTTCTGGCGAAGCCCCTCCGCTGCCAGGACCGAGACTCCCCCGGCGCCGCCCGCGGCCCTGATGCAGTCGCTTCGGACCGGAGCGGTCTGGCTGGTCATATGGCTCGCGCCGCTTCTGGCGCTGATCCTCGCCGCACCGGGCCGCCTGGCCGAGATCGGGCTCTTCTTCTCGAAACTTGCGGTTCTGACCTTTGGTGGGGCTTATGCGGTCCTCGCCTGGATGGCGCAGGAGGTGGTCGAGGACAAGGGCTGGCTGACCCTGCCGCAGATGATGGACGGGCTTGGCCTGGCCGAGACCACTCCCGGTCCGCTGATCCTGGTCAACGAGTTCGTGGCCTTCATGGCCGCGCACCAAGTGGGGGGCTGGACCCTGGGGCTGGCGGGGGCGGCAGTGGCGCTCTGGATGACCTTCGTGCCCTCGTTCCTGTTCATCTTCACCGGCGCCCCCTTCATCGACCGCCTGACCCATATGCCACGCCTGTCTGGCGCCCTCGCGGCCATCACGGCTGCGGTCGTCGGGGTCATTGCGAACCTGTCGCTCTGGTTTGCGCTGCATGTGCTGTTCGCGGATCTGGTCGGGCTGAGCCTTGGACCCCTGTCGCTCTCCCTTCCGGACCTGACCAGCCTGCGTCCCTTGCCAGGCCTGATCGCGCTGGCTGCAGCACTCCTCCTGCTCTGGCGACACTGGCCGCTACTTCTGGTGCTGGCCCTCTCGGCCCTCGCCTCGGCGGCTGCGGCGGTTCTTTGATCGCGTCGCAAGGAGCGTGCATCCGCCTCTTCCCTTGGCCTCCGAATCCCCTATGCTGCAACCCAACCGGGAAAGGACGGCAGATGGCGCGCAGTATCGACTACGGCAATCTTATGCACCGCGCCATGCGGGGCCTGATTCAGTCGGTGCTGACCGATGTCGCCGAGCATGGCCTGCCCGGCGCGCATCATTTCTTCATCACCTTCGATACGACTCATCCCGGCGTGCAACTCGCCGACTGGCTGCGCGAGCGCTATCCGACGGAAATGACGGTCGTTCTGCAGCACTGGTTCGAAAACCTGACCGTGACGGACGAAGGCTTCAGCGTTACGCTGAATTTCGGCAATAATCCCGAACCGATGGTGATCCCCTTTGATGCCTTGCGGACCTTTGTCGATCCCTCTGTCGAGTTCGGCCTGCGCTTCGAGACGCATGAGCAGGATGAGGAAGACGAAGAGGACGACGCCGATATCGACGTCGAACCCGAGCCAGAGCGGCAGGAAGCCGAGATCGTTTCCCTGGACCAGTTCCGGAAGCACTGAAATATGAATGACCTGGCGCTTTTCGCCCGCAGGTTGTTGCGGAACCCGAAGCAGGTTTCTGCCGTTGCGCCGTCTTCGCGCTTCCTTGCCCGGGCCATGGCCGAGGGTCTGGGCACGGCCAGCGGGCCGGTTGTCGAGTTCGGACCCGGCACCGGAAGCCTGACACGCGCGATCCTTGCGGCAGGTGTCGATCAGCGCAATCTGACTGCCTTCGAACTCGATGCCGATTTCGTTCAGCGTTTGCGACAGGAATTCCCCGGTGCGACCGTGCATCATCTGGGCGCCGATCGCGCACATGAGGTCATGGAACCGGGCGTCGCGGCAGTTGTCTCGGGGTTGCCGCTGCTGTCGATGCCTGGCCCCGTGCGCGAAAGCATCGTCGGATCGGCCTTCCGGATCCTCGCCCCCGGCGCACCCTACATCCAGTTTACCTACGGCCCGAAGCCGCCCCTTCCGCCCGAGAGCATCGAAAGGCTGGGCCTGCGGGTCGAACCTGGCCGCAAGATCTGGGCCAACCTTCCCCCGGCGCGCGTCTATCGCTTCTACCGCGCCTGACGGCCGCCCCCAGTTTACGGTATGCGACGGTATGCCAATTGATTTCCCGCCCCTCCGGCGCTATGCGGGCGCGGAGAGCTTGCGAGGAGAAGACCATGACCGCGACCCGTACCGAAACCGACAGCTTTGGTCCGCTTGAGGTTCCAGCAGACAAGTACTGGGGCGCGCAGACCCAGCGGTCGATCATCAACTTTCCCATCGGCTGGGAACGCCAGCCCATCCCGATCGTCCGGGCGCTTGGCGTGATCAAGAAGGCCTGCGCTGTCGTGAACATGGCGCAGGGCGACCTGACCTCCGATCTTGGCGACGCCATCGTCGCCGCCGCGACCGAGGTGATCGAGGGCAAGTTCGACGACAACTTCCCGCTGGTCGTCTGGCAGACCGGCTCGGGCACCCAGTCGAACATGAACGCGAACGAGGTGATCTCGAACCGCGCGATCGAAATGCTTGGCGGGGTTATGGGCTCGAAGAAACCCGTCCACCCGAACGACCACGTGAACATGGGCCAGTCTTCGAACGACACTTTCCCGACCGCGATGCACGTCGCCATCGGCATGCACACCCGCGACGTGCTGATCCCGGGGCTGGAAAAGCTGGCAAAGGCGCTCTGGGCGAAGTCCAACGAATTCAAAGACATCATCAAGATCGGCCGCACCCATACCCAGGACGCGACGCCGCTGACGCTGGGCCAGGAGTTTTCCGGCTACGCGACGCAAGTCGACCGCGGGATCGAGCGGGTGAAGATGTGCCTCCCCCACATCTACGAACTGGCCCAGGGCGGCACCGCAGTCGGCACCGGTCTCAACACCCGCGTGGGTTTTGACAAACGCGTGGCGGCCGAGATCGCCAGGATCACCGGACTGCCCTTCGTCACCGCCCCGAACAAGTTCGAAGCGCTGGCCGCGCATGACGCGATGGTCATGTTCTCGGGCGCGCTCAAGACCGTTGCCGGGTCGCTCTTCAAGATTGCCAATGACCTGAGGCTTCTTGGCTCGGGCCCCCGCTCGGGACTGGGCGAGCTGATCCTGCCCGAGAATGAGCCCGGCTCCTCGATCATGCCGGGCAAGGTGAACCCGACCCAGGCAGAGGCGCTGACGATGGTCTGTGCCCATGTGATGGGCAACGATGCGGCTGTGGGCTTTGCCGGCAGCCAGGGCCATTTCGAGTTGAACGTCTACAACCCGATGATGTCCTACAACGTGCTGCAGTCGATCCAGCTTCTGGGCGATGCGGCGTCAAGCTTCACCGACAACATGGTCGTGGGCACCCAGGCCAATATCCCGCGGATCGAGAAGCTAATGAAGGAAAGCCTGATGCTGGTGACGGCACTCGCGCCCACCATCGGCTATGACAACGCCACAAAGGTCGCCAAGACCGCGCACAAGAACGGCACGACGCTGCGGGAAGAGGCGATTGCGCTTGGCTTCGTCGATGGCGATACCTTCGACCGGATCGTGCGGCCCGAAGACATGGTGGGCCCGAAAGGCTGATGGCCGAGGTCATCAACCTGCGGACAGCGAAGAAGCAGGCGGCCCGCAACGCCGCCCGCTCTCAGGCTGACGCCAATGCCGCGAAGTTCGGGCGCACCAAGGCCGAGCGTGAGCTGGAGAAGGCTCGCGCCGAGAAGGCCGCCCGCGCGCTAGACGCCCACAAGCGCGACACGGAGTAACCCGCCGTTAACCCTGCTTTGGCAGGGTTTCGGCAGGAGGTGCGCCGATGACCCAACTGCCCGAAGTAATCTCGCCCGAAAAGTGGATCGTCCACCTTTTCTCGGCGAAAAGCGTGGCCGAAGGCGGCACTGTCCGCCGAAAGGTCGCCGACGTGGAACGCCTGATCGGTCGCGAACGCTTCCTGCATGAAGTCCGGCGTCGTGGCTTCCGAGTGGTCGAGAACGCTGGTCAATTCATCGTTTTCTGCAACCGCGAGCCCGTCTACGTCCTGAACTGACGGCGCATCCGGGCGCAAAACTTTTCGAAAAGTTTTGCAAAATCCTTCGAAGGATTTTGTCCACGCCCAACCGTTGCGCTACGGTCGTCTCATGACCTCCCGCCCCGCCAAACATTCCCTCACCCTTCACGGCCACCGCACCAGTGTCTCGCTGGAGCCGGAGTTCTGGGACGCCTTCCGTGCCATCGCTGCCGAGAAGGACTTCCCCCTCAACGCGCTGGCCGCCGAAATCGACGCCGCACGTCGTGGAGAGGAGGGCCTCGCCTCAGCAATCCGGGTCTTTTGCCTGAACCATTACCGGAGGTCCTGATGCGCGCCGCCGTCCTTCGCGCCTATCGCGAACCCCTCAGCCTCGAAACCGCGCCCGACCCGGTCTGCGAGATGGATGGCGTTGTCCTGAAGACCCTCGCCTGCGGCATCTGCCGCAGCGACTGGCACGGCTGGGTGGGCGAACATCCAAAGGTCAAGCCCGGGGACATTCCTGGCCACGAATACTGCGGCGAAGTGGTTGCGGCAGGCCCGCTGGCCAAGTGGAAACCTGGCGATCGCGTCATTGCCCCCTTCATCCTCGCCTGCGGGGACTGCCCCGAGTGTCGCTCGGGCCAGACCACGACCTGCCGCGCCCAGCGCGTGCCCGGATTTGGCGACCGTGGCGCCTATGCCGAATATGTCTCGGTGCCGCACGCCCACAACCTGACCCGCCTGCCCGAGAGCCTTTCCCCTGCCCTTGCCGCGGGGCTTGGCTGCCGCGTGACCACTGCCTTTCACGCCCTGACCGGCCGCGCCGCGCTGCAGGCGGGCGAATGGCTGGCCGTCCATGGGACAGGCGGCGTCGGTCTTTCGCTCCTCCTCATCGGCAAGGCCCTTGGCGCGCGGGTCATCGTCGTGGATGTCGTGCCCGAGAAACTGGCCCACGCCCTCAGCCTCGGCGCCGAAGCCGCGCTGGACGCCCGTGATGGTGACGTCGCCGCGCGGATTGTCGAACTGACCGGAGGCGGCGCCCATGTCAGCGTCGAGGCCCTGGGGATCGAGGCGACCGCCAACGCCTCGCTGCGCTGCCTCCGCCCGCTTGGCCGCCATGTTCAGGTCGGCCTGCCCGTCGGCCATACCGCGCAGATGCAGATGGACATGAACACGCTCTACATGCGCCAGCTTTCGGTCTTCGGCACCCGCGGCATGCCCGCATGGCGCTACCCGACGCTCCTGAGCCTGATCGAGACCGGCCGGATCGACGTGACCCCCATCGTGGCCCGCACGGTGGCCCTGTCGCAAGCAACAGACGAGCTTCGCGCCTTCGACGGCCCGACCGCGCCGGGCGTCGCCGTGATCACCGATTTCGTGGGTTAACCCGCCACTCGACCCAGAGCCACGGCCAGATCGCCATAGCCGGTAAAGCGCCGCTCATAGTCCAGGCCCAGCCGCCGGGCGCAGTCTTCGGCCTTGGCATCCAGGCCCGGGTCATTGACCTGCGCCTGGTAGACCAGCTTGGTGTAATTGCCGAAATACATGTCGCGCAGCTCCGGGTGCCGGTCGAGGCCCATGGGCTTCCAGACAAAGGCATCGAACTGCCGGACCAGAAAATCGGTCAGGTAGAAGGCCGTGAATTCGGTCTCGGCCCGGGCCGCAAAGGCTGCATTTCCCTCGAAAAAGGCATAGCAATGCGGGCCCTCGACCATTTCGACCCCCAGCCGGTCGCAAGCGGCCTGAAGGAGCCCCCCGGTCCCGCAATCGGCATAGACGACAAACATCTGGTCATAGCTGTCCCGCGCCGTTGCGACCGCCTCCTCGACCGCGGGAATGATCCGCTCCGGCCAGAGATGCAGCTTCGCGGGCAGGCATTGCAGGTCGAGATGGTCCCAGCCATTCGCCGCCTTCAGTGCCAGGATCTCATGCGCCAGCGCCCCGCAGGCGATGAGCAGGATGCGGCCCACCCGTGCGGGCGGCAGACCGGTTTCCGTGAGGGTCAGGTCATCCATCGTCGCGGGCCTATCGGCTCACGCGGGTCCAGGTCAGGATCAGGCTGGCGGAAAGGGCAGCAAAACCCAGCGCGGCCAAAGGCACCCCGGACCACACGGCCAGCCACAGCGTCAACCCGGCCGCCAGGATCACCAGCGCGATCAGTCCAAGGAAATGCGTCAAGGGCATCGCTTGTCTCCCTGACCTTCAATCTGCGCTTCGGGAGGGCTTCATGCAAGCCCCTCCCGAATCACAGAGCCGTGCTCAGCCGGCCAGCTGGTTGTGCTTGCGCGCGACGAACTGTTTTGCGGTCTCGACTGCAACGGCAGCATCGCGGCAATAGGCGTCGGCACCGATGGCCTTGCCGAATTCTTCGTTCAGGGGCGCCCCGCCAACGAGGACGATGTAGTCCTCGCGCATGCCCTTTTCCTTCATCGTGTCGATCACGACTTTCATGTAGGGCATCGTGGTGGTCAAGAGCGCCGACATGCCCAGGATATCGGGCTTCTCGGCTTCCAGCGCCTCGATGTATTTCTCGACCGAGTTGTTGATGCCCAGGTCGCGCACTTCGAAGCCTGCACCTTCCATCATCATCGCGACAAGGTTCTTGCCGATGTCGTGGATGTCGCCTTTGACCGTGCCGATCACCATCTTTCCCATCCGCGGCGCGCCGGTCTCGACCAGCAAGGGCTTCAGGATGAACATCCCCGCCTTCATCGCATTCGCGGCCAGAAGAACTTCGGGCACGAAGAGGATCCCGTCACGGAAGTCGGCGCCGACGATCGTCATCCCGGCCACAAGCGCCTTGGTCAGCACGTCATAGGGCGTCCAGCCACGCGCGATCAGGATGTTGACGCCCTCTTCGATCTCTTCCTTGAGACCGTCATACAGGTCGTCGTGCATCTGCAGCACAAGCTCGTCATCCGAAAGTTCGGACAGGATGATTTCGTCGTCGTCGGCCATGGGGCGCGCTCCAAGCGGAAAGGTTTGCATGGTGATGGTCGCAAAGCGACGCGGCCACTATTCGCCAAGCGACATACACCGGATGAAAGCCGACAGAAAGACGTCGCCTGAGGGAAAGTGATGGCAAATGTTCCTCATCCGTTCTAATCTTGCCTTATGAGTGAGGGCGAAAGCATCCTGCCGGGCCAGCGCGTCCGGGCGCGGGGGGCGCACCAGAACCGCGCCGGCCGGTTCGAGGCGACGAACCGCGAGTCCTTCGATGACGGCTGGGACCTGCTCGAGGAGGAGCGGCTGGTCGCAACCGAAGTCCGCCTCGAACGCCCGCGGTCGGCGATCACCTACAACCGCTCGCCCGACCTGCCCTTCGACCGCTCGATCAATCCCTATCGCGGTTGCGAACATGGCTGCATCTATTGCTACGCCCGGCCAAGCCACGCCTTCCTCAACCTCTCGCCCGGCCTTGATTTCGAGACCCGGCTCATCGCCCGCCCCGGCATCGCCGAGGTGCTGGAAGCCGAGCTCCGCCGCCCCTCCTACCGGGTCGAACCGATTTCGATCGGCACCAACACCGACCCCTATCAGCCGGTCGAGCGCGACCATGGCATCATGCGACAAGTGCTTGAGGTGCTTGCGGCCTTCCGTCACCCGGTCTGGATCACCACCCGTGGGACGACGATCGAACGCGACATCGACCTCCTCGCGCCGATGGCGGCCCTGGGGCTGGCTTCTGCCTCGGTCTCGGTAACAACGCTGGACGAGGGGCTTGCCCGCAAGATGGAACCCCGCGCGCCCGCACCGAAACGGCGGCTGCAGATCATCCGGCGGCTGACCGAGGCGGGTATCCCGGTTCGCATCCAGGTCTCGCCGCTAATCCCGGCGCTGACCGACCATGAGCTGGAAGCGGTGATGGAGGCCGGGCGGGAGGCCGGGGCTCAGGCTGCCAACACGATCCCGCTGCGCCTGCCGCTGGAAGTGGCCGAACTTTTCCGGACCTGGCTGGAGACCACCTTCCCCGACCGCGCCGCCCGGGTGATGGGCCGGGTGCGCGAGCTGCATGGCGGGCGCGACTATGACCCGGCCTTCGGAACCAGAATGCGCGGCCAGGGGCTTTGGGCCGAGCTCATCCACCGCCGTGCCGATCTGGCCCGCAAGCGGCTTGGGCTGAGCGAGGGCCTGCCCGCACTGCGAAGCGATCTTTTCTGCGCACCGCCGCAGGCTGGGGATCAATTGTCTCTCTTCTGACCGGCATCGTCCGGGACCAAATTTCTTAAGTAAGAAATTTGCCAAAATCCTTGCTTAAGGATTCTGGTCCCCGGCCCCGCCGTTCAGCCAGAGTCCGATCCTCAGCCCCGCCGTCCGCGGCGCTCGCGACGGCCGGCACCGGCATCATCCCCCGTCCCGTCCGAAGCCGAGGAGAAGCCGCCAAGCTTGGCCTGGATCGTTTCCAGCGACGGGCGATTGCCCTTGGGCCGGCTTTCCAGCGCCACCCGCATCGCGCGCAGGTGCTCCGGCATAGTGCCGCAGCAGCCGCCGATGATCCGCACCCCGGCATCACGGGCCAGCACGGCATATTCCGCCATCAGTTCCGGCGTGCCGTCATAGTGGATATGACCATCGTGGTACTTCGGGATCCCGGCATTGCCCTTGGCAATCAGCGGGCGTTCGGTACCTGTGGCGGCAAAGCCCAGAACCGTGCGCATCAGGTCCGATGCGCCGACACCGCAGTTTGCCCCGAAGGCGATGGGCGGATTGACCAGACGTTCCACCATCTCGGCCATCGCCGCCGAGGTCGTGCCCATCATCGTGCGGCCTGCAGTGTCAAAGCTCATCGTGCCGCACCAGGGCATGTCAGCCCGTAGCGCCGCGTCAGCCGCAGCCCGGTACTCCTCAGGTGCCGAGATCGTTTCGACCCAGAGGACGTCGGCGCCGCCTTCCTTCAGGGCTTCGGCCTGCTCATGGAAGATCTCGACCGCTAATGCATGGGTCAACGTGCCCATCGGCTCGAAGATTTCGCCGGTCGGGCCCATCGAACCCGCAACGACCACAGGGCGGCCCGCCTTGTCGGCGATCTCGCGGCCCAGCGCGGCCCCGACCCGGTTCAGCTCTCGCACCCGGCCTTGCGCGTTGTGCAGCTTCAGCCGTGCCGCATTGCCACCAAAGGTGTTGGTGAGGAACACATCCGATCCCGCGGCGACAGAAGCGCCATAGAGCTTGCGGATGTTGTCGGGCAGATCGACGTTCCAGAATTCGGGAGGTTCGCCCGAGGAAAGACCCATGTTGAACAGGTTCGTCCCTGTCGCCCCATCGGCCATCAGCCAATCGCGCGAGGCGAGCATGCGGGTAAGCGCGTCGGTCATGTCGGGTTCCTTCAGGCGGTCTTTTCCCCTCCCCTCTGCCATGGGTTGCGCCCAGAGGCAAATTCATATTCCGCATCATGTCCTGCGGTTCGGCTCAACTTCGCCAGAGGCTGCGGGTGATGCACGCGATGCCAGATCTCGGCCCCGACGAGACCGAGGGCGATGTGGGAGGGGCCGGCGATGTAGAGCCGCTGCCAGCGCGGCGCAAAACCGGCCTTGAATTGCGCAAGCCCGCGTCCTGCCCCGGGGGCAAATACCCGCTCAAGCCGGGCCACGATCCCCTCCTCGCCGTCGCGCGCGCCGATGGGCACGGCCGCAAGCGACAGGTGACGGACGCCCGCCTCAGCCGCTGCGCGGATCGCGGTTGCGACCAGAAGCTGCGCCGTCCCCTCTGGCGCATCGGGGGCCGGGCGCAGAAGGTCCAGCGTCCAGACCGGCCCCCGTTCCAGACGGGCGACATGGAAGCTGGCAAACCCCATCATGCGCGCCCCGGCCCGGGCCACGACCAGCCGCTGCGCCGAAAGATAGGCCGGATCGAAGCGCCCCATGGAAAAGCCATGCTCGCAGCCCCGCGCCTGCACCCAGGCCGCATTCACGGCGGCCAGCTCCGCCCAATCGGGCTCTGGCCCAGTATCAGCCCGGACCCCTGCCGCTTCGGCCCGGCGCAGCTTGCGGCGCAGTCCGGCGCGTTCGGCCAGGTCCAGCCGGAACTCAGCCGGGGAAATCCAGGCCTCGAAGGCGAGAGGCAGCACGGTCAACCCCGCCTTGCGGGCCGCAACCGCATCGCGGGCGGAAAGCTTGTAAAGCACAGGCCAGCGCCCCTCATCCCGCGCGGCGGCGCGAAAGCGGTCAAGGCTTGCCACGGCAGACAGCGCCACAAGTCCATGCGCTGTCCGACCGGAAAGAAATCCCGCCGGATGGCGGGTGAACTCGCCCTGTCGGGCCAGACCCGCTTCAGCGATTGCGGGGGCAGCCTCCGCCCGGTCGGCAGTCGAAGCCGTTGCCTTTTCGGGCCCCGCGGCCAGAGCCATTCCCGCGCCAATCACCGCGGGAAGACCGTAGTAGAGAACCCGCCAGGCCACGATTCCCGCCAGAAGATCCGCCTCGGCCATATCCACAGCCAAAGCCAGCAACACGATTTCAAAGGCCCCAAGACCGGCCGGCGAGCCGGACATGAGACCCGCCCCAAGCGCAAGCAGAAAGAGTGGCAGAAATCCCGCAAAGCTGATGTCGCCCGGCATGAGAAGCCAGAGCGCCAGACCGGCCGCGACACAGTCCACAGTGGCAAGCGCCAGAAGACGCGTCAGCGTGATCAGGTTTGGACAGCGTTGCTGCAAGAGGGCAAGCACCGCGCCCGACAAAAGGACGCCGCCGCCCAGCACCCAGGGAAGCAGGGTCGTGTCTGCGCCCGATGGCAAGGACAGCAGCACACCCGAAGTCAGCGCCGCCCAGGCCAGCAGGAACGACACCGCCACGGCAAGCGACAACCGCATCGCCCCCCAAAGACCAAGCTCCGGCACTATTCGCCAGCGCACGAAACCACCGCTGATCACCCCCATGCCGACCGTCTGGGCTATCGCGATCGCCGCAAGCCCCGCCCGTCCGGCGCGGTCAGCGGCGATTCCGGTCTGCAAATGGCGATGCAGCGCCAGATCATAGCCCGCGATGGCCCGAAAGCTGACCCATGTCGCCAGCGCCGCCCCAAGCCAGTGAAGGGGGCCGACCTGCCGGATCGCCGCGAAGACGAGACTGGGCTCGACCTCCTGCAACCGGTTGATCAATAACCAGAGGAACAGGGTCGCCAGTCCGGCCGTCAGCGCCGCTTGCCGGTAGACCCGTGGGCGCAAAGCCCGCACTGCAACGTCCCGCGCCACCCGCATCCTCCGCAAAGTCCGATGCAGAGTTCTGGCCCAGGCGGGGTAGCGATCCGGTTAACGCATAAAATCCGCCGCAGAAAACAAAAAAGGCGCGATCCCGGGGTCGGGACCGCGCCGCATCCTGGGCCTGATCGGGCCTCAGAACTCGTTGAGAAGCTGGGCCTTTGCGACTGGCAGCAGTTCGCGCAACTTGGCGCGGACGTCGTCGGCGCTGGCCTTGCCGGCAAGATCCGCGACGACCTTGCGCACGACATCCTCGTCACCCGCTTCCTCGAAGTCGGCGCTGACCACGGCCATGGCATAGGCGGCTGCGTCGTCCTCGGATTTGCCCATCAGCCCGGCGGCCCAGAGGCCGAGGAGCTTGTTCCGGCGCGCTTCGGCCCGGAACTGCATTTCGCTGTCATGGGCAAACTTCGCCTCGAAGGCATTCTCGCGGTCGTCGAACGTGGTCATGGGCTCCCCCGGAGTGTCTTGCGTTTCCTCCCATATGCCTATCCGGCCCCTGTACCGCAAGCCCCCTTCGGGCCCAGACCCGCTCGCGCCTTGCGGGTACGGGCCCCTTGGACTATAGGCCAAGGAAACCGGCCCGATGCTTTGGCGCATCGGTCGGCACCCCCTGATCGAGTGAACCATGGCACGGCGCAAGAAGGTCTACGAAGGCAAGGCCAAGATCCTCTACGAAGGCCCCGAGCCCGGCACGCTGATCCAGTATTTCAAGGACGACAGCGCCCCGACTGTGGCCGCCCCCGCGACGCTGGAGGGCAAGGGCGTGCTGAACAACCGGCTCTCGGAATTCTTCATGACCGGGCTGAACCAGATCGGGGTGCCGACGCATTTCATCCGTCGGCTGAACATGCGCGAGCAGCTGGTGCGGATGGCCGAGATCATTCCGCTGGAAGTCGTGGTCCGCAACTTTGCCGCAGGCCCGCTGTCGCAGCGTCTGGGCATTCCCGAGGGCACCCAGCTGCCCCGTCCGATCGTGGAATACTACTTCAAGGACGACAAGCTGAGCTCGCCCCTCGTCGCCGAGGAACATATCGTCGCCTTCGGTTGGGCCAACCAGCAGGACCTTGACGACATCATCGCGCTGTCGCTGCGGGTGAACGACTTCCTGTCCGGCGTGATGATGGGCGTGGGCATCCGCCTGGCCGATTTCCGCATCGAGGTCGGCCGGATCTGGGAAGGCGACTTCATGCGCCTGATCGTCGCCGACGAAATCAGCCCCGACAGTTGCCGTCTGTGGGACATGCGCCAGCCCGAGCGGCCCGACGGCACCATCCCCGACCCGCAGCCGATGGCCGACGTCTACACCGAGCTTGCCCGCCGCCTTGGCGTGATGCCGTCGAACGTAACCCATACGATGAAGCCGACGCTGATCAACTAAGGCTGTGCCTGCCCCTTGCCCAGCATCCGGCGCTTCGCTAAGGACCGGGCGACCAGAACCCGGAGGCCCCGATGAAAGCTCGCGTCACCGTCATGCTGAAGAACGGCGTCCTTGATCCGCAGGGCGAGGCCGTACGTCACGCGCTCGGCTCGCTGGGGTTCCAGGGGGTGAACGGCGTGCGCCAGGGCAAGGTGATCGAGCTCGATCTGGCCCATACCGACGCCGCCAAGGCCGAAGCCGATGTCAAGGCGATGTGCGACAAGCTGCTCGCCAATACCGTGATCGAAAGCTACCGGGTCGAGATCCTGTAAGCCATTGGCTGGGTGGGTGAACCCCACCTCACCGCCGGGTCACCCGCAGCCAGATCCCGTCCTTCGCCCGCACGGTCAAATGCGCGACCGGCACAGGTACGCGATCCGGCAGGGCTTCGAACCGGAAGGCCCGCACCAGATGGGCCAGCATCAGCGTGCCCTCCAGCATCGCAAACCCCGCGCCGGGGCAGACCCTTGGCCCACGCGAAAACGGCAGATACCCCTCGCGCGAAGCCTCACGCCCCGCATCATTCGCCCAGCGGTCGGGGTCGAACTCATCCGGGCGTTCCCAGATCCGCTCATGCCGGTGCAGGTGCCAGGGGCTGAGCACCACTTGCCCCCCAGGCCGCACCCTCCGGCCCCGGAACTCTTCCTCTACAAGGTTTTCCCGCACCATCATCGGCACCGGCGGGTAAAGCCGCAGCGTCTCGCGGAACACATCGCGGGTGAAGCGCAAGCCGCCGACCGTTCCAAAGACCGGCTCCAACCCGGCCGCCTCGGCTGCCACCCTGTCCTGCGCTGCGGGGTTGGTGGCCAGGAGATAAAGCGCCCAGGCCAAGGCCGATGCGCTGGTCTCATGTCCCGCAAGGAAGAAGATCGCGACCTGGTCGACCATCTCCTCGGTCCCGAAAGCCGCTCCCGTCACCGGGTCAGGCGTGGTCATGATCTTGGTCGCCAGGTCTTCGGGCGCCGATCCCAAGGCAATCGCCCGGGCCCGGTCCGCCGTCAGCCCGGTGATCAGCCCCCGGATCACCCTCGCTGACCGGATGGTCGCGCGCCGGTGCAGCCGGGGAAACCAGCGCGGCAGGGGCAGGAAGGCGGCAAGGTTCAGGATCGGCGCGCTGCGTTGATAGGCGCGGAATTCGTGGAACACCGCCTGCGCCACCCGGTCTTCGATCGGGATCGAGAAGAGCGTCCGGAAGATCACATCCGCCGCCGCATGGCTGGCTGCAAGCTCGACCTCGACCTCCCCCTCCCCCAACCGCGCCACGGCGGCTTCGCTGGCCGCCCAGATCGCCGGGAACGCCTCTTTCAGCCGCCCGCCCTCGAAGGCAGGGTCGATGATCCGGCGCTGGCGCAGCCATTCCTCGCCGTTCGTCACAAAGACCGACCGGCCAAGCAGAGGCCGCAGCCCTTCGGTCACCCGCCCGGATTTCGGGAAATCCGCAGGCCGCTCATCCAGCACCCGTCGCACCAGCGCCGGATCGTTACAAAGATAGCTGCGGAAGAAAGGGGTCCGAAACTCAGCCATCCAGGCCCGGTAAAGCCGCGCAGGCTGCGCCGACAGGATGTCGCGCCGAAAGAGCCTCAGGTAGGCCCAGAGTGAGACCCTTTCGGCGCGCGGCTCGGGCTTCGGCGGGGTCATGCCACGTCCCGGAACGGGCTGAGCGGCGTGGCGATCCGGCTGGCCGAGGGTTTGCGTTCCCGATACCGCTCGGCCAGCGTCAGGGGACCAGCGGTGATCCGGAAATAGTCATAGTCCCCGGGCCGGTCGAAGGCGCAGAGATACTGGAAATGCAGGCGGAAGAACTGGCGGCGCAGGGCCTCCCAACGCTCGGGGCTCAGGGTCTGGGTGAAAGCCGCCGACAGGATCAGGGGCCAGCGCTGGCCTTCGGGTGCCACGCCCGACACTGCGACCGGGTCGCAAAGCGCAAAGCTGCAGCCATCACCCGGCGCGGTCACATCGACCCAGGTCAACTCGTCCCGCTGCGAGAGATAGGCCAGATCGCCCCGCAGCCGCCCGGCCCCGGGCAGAAAGGACACCATCGGCACGGCCTGACCAAGGCTCAGAAACCCGAGCGCCGGGCCGGCAGGCAGGCCCTCGCGGATCAGGTCGGCCAGGACCGAAACCCCCAGATGCACGCCCGAGGAATGGCCGACGAGCAGCACTTCATCGACCCCGCTTGCCAGCGCCGCGCGGACCCGGCCCCGGAACGCCGCCAGCCGCGCTTCCAGAACGGCGGGATAGGCCCCGCCCTTGATTGTCGTGAAGGCATAGTCGTGCATCAGGTAATAGGCGTAAAGCCGGTGGTCGATCCGGCGGAACCCTTCCAGCACTGCCCAGACCAGGGCCGCAGCCAGCGCCCAGCCAAGGCCCCAGGGCGCGCCCCAGGTCAGCCAAAGCACCGCCGCGCCAGCCAGAAGTGCCACCAGCGCCTGCAAGGCCAGCGCAACCGCCGGATAAAGCGCCGCAATCATCGGCCCCTTGCGCAAGCGGATGAGCCGCCGAAGCGCGCCAGAGGCCAGATAAAGCCAGGCCGTCCGCAAAAGCTGGCCATAGGTGCCGATGATCCCGCGCGTCATCGAAGCCTGAACAAGGTCTGACCAGACCAGAACCTCGACCTCGGCTTCTGTCGGGCGTCCTTCGATGCGGGCCGCGACCTTCCAGCCATAGGTCTCGCCCGTGCGGGGCGCGATCGACAGCTCATAGCCCGAAATCGCCGCCTGTGCCGCGCCTTCGGTCCGGTAAAGCTCGCGGTAGCGGCGGGGCGGAAAGGGGTCATAGCCCGGGATGTAAAGGACATGCCTCCGAAAGGCGCCCTCTGCATCGGTGCTGTCCTTGCCCGCGATCACGCTTGTCCTGTCCTGCTGACTGCCAGTGTGCCGCGCACACCTTAACCGCTAGTAAGCGTTAGGGAAGCCTCAGCCGGGCAAGGGCAATCCCAGCGCGTCATAGGTCTCAAGCATCCAATAGCTGAAATCGGTGAAGGCTCCGGTGACCAGCGCCAGCCCCACAAGGATCAAGAGGCCACCCATAAGCCGTTCGATCAGCTTCATGTACCGCTTGAGCTTTGCCATCAAATGCATTGCATTTTCGATGAAAATCGCTGCCAGAAGAAACGGAAGCCCGAGGCCAAGCGCATAGACCCCCAGCAGCACCGTGCCACGCTCCATGCTGCCTTCCTGCGCGGCAAGGCTGAGGATCGCACCAAGCTGCGGGCCGATGCAGGGGGTCCAGCCAAAGGCGAATGCAAGGCCAAGGACATAGGCCCCAAGCGCCGAACCGCCCCGGTCGCCTGCATCCATGCGCATTTCGCGATGCAGAAGCGGGATGTGGAAGATCCCCAGGAAATGCAGGCCGAAGATGATCACGATCACCCCGGATATCCGTGCGAGCAGCACCTGGTTTTCTAGGACGAAACTGCCAAAGGCCGAGGCGGTGAAGCCCAGGATCAGGAACACCGTCGACAGGCCCATGACAAAGAACAGGGCGGGCAGGATGACCCGGTGCCGCTGCGACCCGTCCGCCATCTCGCCGACCGAGATCCCGCCCATATAGGCCAGATATGGCGGCACGATCGGCAGGACGCAGGGGCTGAGGAACGACAGAACCCCCGCCACCAGCGCGACAAGCATCGCGGGCAGGAGTGCTGCGTCTATGATCTCGATTCCGAACATGGGCTTCCCCTTCCCCTCCGAGATAGCCGCTTTCGCGCTTCCCGTCACCGGGGCGCGGCGTCACATCCCCGTGCTGCGCCTGCAACCTTGTCGCTGGCTGCATCCCCGGATAGACCGCGCACATGGCGGACTGGGATGACATGATCGATTGCGAGGGGCTTCTGTGCCCCCTGCCCGTCCTCAAGGCGCGCAAGCGGCTTATGGCACTGGCCTCGGGAACGGTGCTTTGCGTTCGGGCAACCGATGCGATGGCCGCCATCGACCTTCCGCATTTCTGCACCGAAGCTGGTCACACCTATCTGGGGTCCGAGGCCGAAGGTACGGTCACCCTTCACCTGATCCAGCGCGGTTAAAGCCTGGCCGCCTGACCTGGCGCCACCCCTCCCCCTTGTTGGGGGGGAGGAGTAGGAACTGGGTAGGCCTTAGCGGCCGAGCGACCACCAACCCTTGCGCTTGGGCTTGGCCGGTTCGTCCGGACCAGGATCGGGCGCATCGGCTTCGGCCGGGTCGGCGACCACGGTTTCAGCGGTCGGTTTCAGGCCCGGATCGGGCGCAAGCACCGGCTTCACGTCAGACGTATCCGCCACCGGCTCTGGCTGGGCCTCGGCCATGGCGGCCGCCTTGGTCCGCGATGCGCGGCCCTTGGCGGGCTTCGGCGCTTCGGCGACGGGCTCGGCCGGTGCAGCAGGCTCGACGACCTCTGGCGCAGGCTTCTTTGCACGGCTTGGCCGCTTCTTCGGTGCCGGGGCTTCTTCGGCCACCGGCTCAGGAGCAGCCTCGACGACTGGTTCGGCCACCGGTGCCGCGACCGGCTCGGCTACGGGCGCGGCTGCCGCTTCGGCCTTGGACCCACGCGGCTTGCGCGTGCGCTTGGGCTTGGCGCCGGGGGCTGCGGCCTCTGCTGCGGGCATATCAACCGCTGCAACTGCGGCCTCGGCCTCGCCGGATGCGGCCTCGTCACCCTCATCCTCGCCATCATCGTCACCGTCGTCAGCACCCTCGGCTGCGGCCCCATCCGCCGGAGCCCCACCCTCGCGCTGTCCGCCCCGCCGCCGACGCCGACGCCGACGCTTCTTGCGGCCGGGTTGACCGTCGCCCTCGGCAGCAGGAGCCGGCGCCGCAGCCGAAACTGCGACCTCCGCCTCCTCGGCCTCTTCCTCGACCAGATCTTCGACGATATCCTCGTCTTCCTCTTCCTCGACCGGCGCACCCATCAGGCCCGCATGTCCCGAAACGACGGGGGTGTCGGGCACTACCCGCAGGGCGGTCTTGAACTTCTCGATCGAATAGTCGGGGCTCACCAGCATCGGATCGGCCTCGATCCGGACGCTCATGCCGTAGCGGGCCTCGATCAGGGCGATATGCTCGCGCTTCTGGTTGATCAGGTAATTGACGATGCCCACGGGCGCCTTCAGCAGCACCTCGCGCGACCGTTTGCGGGTGCCCTCTTCCTCCAGCGCGCGCAGCACGGTCAGCGCCATGCTGTCATCCGACCGGATCAGGCCGGTGCCATGGCAATGCGGGCAGGGCTGGGTCGTCGATTCCAGCATCCCCGGCCGCAACCGCTGGCGACTCATTTCCAAAAGGCCGAAGCCCGAGATCCGCCCGACCTGGATCCGTGCTCGATCCGTCTTCAGCTTGTCCTTCAGCCGCTTCTCGACCGTGGCGTTGTTCCGACGCTCTTCCATGTCGATGAAGTCGATGACGATCAGACCGGCAAGGTCACGCAGACGCAGTTGCCGCGCGATCTCTTCTGCCGCCTCGACGTTGGTCTTGAGCGCGGTTTCCTCGATCGAGCCTTCCTTGGTGGCCCGACCGGAGTTCACGTCAATCGCCACCAGCGCTTCGGTGACGCCAATGACGATGTAGCCGCCGGATTTAAGCTGCACGACCGGGTTGAACATGCCGCCCAGATAGCCTTCGACCTGGTACTTGGCGAACAAGGGCGTCGGTTCCGTATAGCGGATCACCTGCTTGGCATGGCTCGGCATGATCATCCGCATGAAGTCCTTGGCGGTGCGATAGCCGGTATCGCCCTCGACCAGCACTTCCTCGATCTCGCGGCTGTAAAGGTCGCGGATCGAGCGTTTGATGAGGTCGCCCTCTTCATAGATCTTCGCCGGAGCGATCGACTTCAGCGTCAGTTCGCGGATCTGCTCCCAAAGCCGCATCAGATATTCATAGTCGCGCTTGATCTCGGGCTTAGTGCGCTTGGCGCCCGCGGTCCGGACGATCAGCCCCGCGCCTTCCGGCACCGAAAGCTCGCCTGCGATTTCCTTCAGCTTCTTGCGGTCGGCCGCATTGGTGATCTTGCGGGAAATCCCGCCGCCCCGAGCGGTGTTCGGCATCAGCACGCAATAGCGGCCCGCCAGCGACAGGTAGGTGGTCAGCGCCGCGCCCTTGTTGCCGCGCTCTTCCTTGACGACCTGGACCAGCATGATCTGCCGGACCTTGACCACTTCCTGGATCTTGTAGCGCCGGGCGCGCGGACGGCGCGGGGCGCTGATTTCCTCGGCAACATCCTCTTCGGCGACCGATTCGATTTCCTCATCGGTGTCGCTGGCATGATCGACCGCGCGATAGCGACCGCCATTGCCATTCTCGACCGCCTCATTGTGGTGGTCGTGGTCGTGCGCATGATCATGGTCATGACCATGATCCGCCTCATGCTCCCGTTCGGCAGCGGCTTCGACCAGCGGGCCATCGGCCGTCTCATCCTCGCCCAGATCGACGACATCCATGCCCGAGGGACCCTCGGCCACGGCATCATCGGTCTTTACCGCCTCGGCCTTCGGCTGCGGCCGGGGGCGGCGGCGCGACCGGCGGTTGTCTTCCTCTTCCTCGGCACGGGCCATGGCCCGCTCTTCCTCGATCAGGGCCTTACGGTCCGCGACCGGGATCTGGTAATAATCCGGGTGGATTTCGGCGAAAGCCAGGAAGCCATGCCGATTGCCGCCGTATTCGACGAAAGCGGCCTGCAACGAGGGTTCAACCCGCGTCACTTTGGCTAGATAGATATTTCCGGCGAGTTGGCGTTTGTTTACGGTCTCGAAATCGAATTCTTCGACCTTGTTTCCGTCGACCACGACCACCCGAGTTTCCTCGGTGTGGGTGGCATCGATAAGCATCTTTTTGGCCATAGTGTTCCAATGCGCCCCAAGCGCAAATGGCCCCCTGGCGGACCAGCGGGTTCATCATACGGGACGGGGCGGCTTGTCTGAGCGCGGACGTCGGGCAGATGCACGGGTCTCCTGCCCAGCGGGCAGAGCATTCCTGTGCGTAATCTTCCTACACGCCTCATCGCGGTTACATCTGAAGGGCCGGAACGGCCCTCCACCTCTGAAAGCCAACAAGTCCAAAGACTTGCGGACAATATGCACGGTCTTGCGACCGATCCGGCTCCTCTGGAGGGACACGATTGTCGCGCGCCCGGCAGCAAAGGAGAGAATTCTTCGGGCAGACAGACTGCCACACCTGGACCCTATCGGGAAAGCGCGCCCAAGGGCAATGGCGAAAATGGAGAAGCCACCGATTGGTCCGGGCTAGCGCAGCGCGTATTCGCAATCCCATTGCTGGGCCTGCGCGGCCTCGGAACACAGGGCCGCAAGAACCGCATCATGTCCTGCAATCGTGTTGCCGGCGTCCTGCGTGTTATAGGGCGCCAGGATCAACGCCAGCGCCCGGTGATCAAGCCACAGGTCCAGAAGGTCAATCTGCATCCCCACAAGGTCCAGCTTTCCACCGCTGATGGGACCCATGACGATGTTGGCCAGTTCCGTGTCGCGCAGGCTGGCGAGTTCCGGGCGTTGGCGCAGGCCCGTTTCGATCGGGCCGTTGTTTTCGGCATACCAGCTCTTTCGCAGCACCATCAGATAGTCGATCTGCGACGCCGCCGACAGACGCTCTTCCGGCGTCAGCGGTCGGGATCGCGGGGTACTGGATCCGTCCGACGGGCGTTGCCAAAGTTCCAGCGGCAGGTCGGCCAGGTCCAGCGGTTTGCCGGTTTCCAGCCCCTCAAGCGCGCTGATTGGCAGGGCGAAAGTCCCGGTCTCGCCCGCGTTCAACAGGAACAGCGCGCAGGCGTCATAATAGCAGGCATCAACGGTTCCCGACAGAAACAGCGGCGTGCGGCTGTTCAGGTCCGGCATGGTGCCGACAATCTCCCGCCCCTCGGTGGCCTGAAGTTTCCACCATGCCCATCCCTGGGACAGCAACGGCACCCCCACCGCGGCAAGGATGGTCAGGACAAGAAGCTTCAGACCGCGCCGTCGCCACTTCTCGCGGATCAGCATGACAAGAACGACAAGCCCGATGATTCCATAGACCAGTATGGCGATCAGCGCCCCGACCAGTGAATCCGCACAAGACCCCAGACATTCCGCCTGCACTGGCCCCGCCAACACTGCAACCAGGCCCAAGAGCCCCGCTTGCCTTCCGACGCGCATGGACAGATCCCCCCGTTTCCTGCCGGCAGTCAGCCACAGGCCGGCCGCTCAGGCAAGTCGGGACGTCTTGCCCGGTGCGGAGGACGGGAACTGGGTGGGCGGGACCTCTTAATGGATCCCTAATGCCCACACCCAACCCATTGATTTTCGGCAGATCGCCTGGGCTGTCCAGCGTGGACAGCCGCGTCAGACGTAGTCGCCCCGGGTCAGGCCATACTTGGCCATCTTCTCGTTCAGGGTCCGCCGTGGCAGGCAAAGCTCCTCCATCACCGCCACGATCGAGCCCTTGTGCCGCCGCATCGTGTTGTCGATCAACATCCGCTCGAAGGCCTCCACATAGTCTTTCAAGGGCTTGCCTTCGGTGGTCAGCGCCGGCCCCGAGGCCTCGTTCTCCGCCATCAGCAGGCTTGCGATCGACCCCGACCCCCGCCGGTTCTGCAGCACCGCCCGCTCGGCGATGTTGACCAGCTGCCGCACGTTCCCCGGCCAGGGCGCCTGCAGAAGCTGGGCCGCTTCCTGGGCGGTCACCTGCGGCGCGTCGCAGCCGTATTCCTCGGCGAACTGTTCCGAAAGCCGGGTGAAGAGCTGCAGGATATCCTCGCCCCGGGTCCGCAAGGGCGGCAGAAGGATCGTCATCGCCCCCAGCCGGTAGAAAAGATCCGGCCGCAGCACCTGTTCCAGCGTCGTGTCGGGGGCGTGGCTGTTGCAGATCGCGATGATCCTGGTCTCCGGCGGCATGCCCTGATCGTTGATGAAGGTCAAAAGCCGGGCCTGCAGCGCATTCGGCAGGGCCTCGATGTCTTCCAGACACAGGGTCCCGCTGCGCGCTTCCTCGACAAGGGGCAGCGCCCCGTCCTCGGTCGGGCCGAAGAGCCGGGCCGCAAGCTGGTCCTCGCTCCAGGCGGCACAGGAGATCGCCACGAATTTCTTCGAGGCACGCGGCCCGACCGCATGCAGGGCATGGGCGACCAGGGTCTTGCCCGTCCCGGTCTCGCCATCGATCAGGACGTGGCTGTCCGCCTGCCCCAGATCAAGGATATCCTCCCGCAGCCGGTCCATGGCGGGCGACGTCCCGATCAGCTTCTTGATGATGGTCGAGCCATCCGACAGCTCCTTGCGCAGCGCCCGGTTGTCCAGCGTCATCCGCCGCGCCTGGGTCGCGCGCTTGGCAAGCTCGGTCATCCGGTCAGGGTTGAAGGGCTTTTCAAGGAAATCGAAGGCCCCGACCCGCATCGCCTCGACCGCCATCGGCACGTCGCCATGGCCGGTGATCATGATGACCGGCAGGCCCGAATCCTGCCCCATCAGCCGTTTCAGGAACGCCATCCCGTCCATGCCGGGCATCTTGATGTCGCTGACCACCACGCCCTGGAAGTCCGGCCCGATCACCTTCAGCGCGTCTTCGGCGCTGGCATAGGTTTCGGTATCGAACCCGGACAACGCCAGCCACTGGCTGATCGACTGCCGCATGTCGGCCTCGTCGTCGACGATCGCCACTTTCATTGCGCGGGCCATTTGGACCTCATCATTCTGCTGCTTCCTGTTCCTTGCCGAGTATCGGCAATTGCATTTCAAAGACCGCCCCGCCGCCTTCGCCGTTGCGCGCGGTCAGGCGCCCGCCAAGGTCGGTGACGATGCCGCTCGAGATCGCGAGACCAAGTCCGACACCTTCGCCGGGCTTCTTCGTCGTGTAGAAGGGTTCGAACAGGTTCTCGAGATCCGTGATCCCGTGGCCGTTGTCGCGGACCGTCAGCGTCGCCGTCTCACCAGCCGAAAGAAGGATGTCGATCTGCGGATCCTTCGTGCCCTGCGTTGCATCAAGCGCGTTGCGCAGAAGGTTGATGATCACCTGCTCAAGCCGCAGCCTGTCGGCCATGACCATGACCGCCTGCCGCGGCATACCCCGGCTGATCTTCACCACGCGCGCCTTGAGCTGAGGTTCCATCATGGCAAGCGCCGACGAGACACAGGCCCGAAGATCAACCTCTTCAAATGCTTCTCCGCCCTTCCTCGCGTAAGACTTCAACTGCCGCGTGATGGCGCCCATCCGTTCGATCAGGTCATCGACCCGCTGGAAACTGGACAGGGCCTCATCCAGGCGCTTGCGCTGCAACAGAAGCCGCGCACCGGCGAGATAGGTCTTCATCGCCGCCAGGGGCTGGTTCAACTCGTGGCTGACGGCTGCAGACATCTCGCCCAAAGCGGCCAGTTTTGACGACTGCGCCAGCGTCAATTCGGCGACCTCGAGGTCTTTCTTCACCTTCTCCCGCTCGGCAATCGCGCGCTGCAGACGTGCGTTCAGAAGCCGCAGTTCCGCCGATTCCCGCTGGAAGGACAAGGACCGCGACCAGGCCCGCCGCGACAGAAGATAGAAGGTAAAGGCCATCAGGATCGCGAAACCCATGATCTCCAGGGCGAGGATCCCGTTCACCTGTTCACGCACCGAGCCATAGGCTGTGAAGGTCGCCATTTTCCATCCACGGAAGGGAACCCGCGCTTCGGTCTTCATCACGGCCTCGCCGCGAACATAGGCGTCCGGCGGTTCCTGCGCCCATTCGGCTGTCGCCTGCAAGGCACGCGAGATGGCTGACGGCGGGTCGCGCAGCGCAAGGGCTTCGTCCATCGGCAGCCCGCGCCAGCGAGGTTCGGTCGACAGCACCACGACGCCCTCGCTGTCGGTAACCATGACCGCATCCTGCAGCCCGGCCCAGGCACGCTCATACTTCATCAGGTCGACCGACACGACGATCACCCCGACTGGCCGCGCATCGCCCATGACGGCCCGGGAATAAGTGAAATCAAACCCGCCGGATTCGCGCGGGACGGCCGAGAACACGGTGTCCTTCGCCCGTTGCGCTTCGACGAAATAGGGCTCGTTGCGATAATTGGTGCCAAGCACATTCCGGTTTGTCGCCCCGACCACCCGGCCGTCAGTGTCCACCAGCCGGATCGAGGCCACGCCGATCTGGCTTTGCAGTGCGATGAGCTTGGCCGAGGTGCCCGAGAAGTTGCCGTCGCGCAGGGCAGTGATCAATTCCGGGTCATTGGCGAGAAGCAGCGGCACGACCGACGTACGCTGCAGTTCTGCCATGACGTTGCCGGTGTAAAGCGCCAGGCGCAATTCGGCCCGATTGCGCGTGTCGGCGGTGTAGCGATCGGTCAGCAACCGGTTCGAGACCAGAACCACGGCGATGGCCAGGAACACCAGCATCACGACCACAAGCTTCGCGCGCCAGGGAAGGCCTGGCGTCGAAGCGGCAGCAGTTGTGGTGTCCGTGCTGGTCATGGCCCAAGAGTAGGGCCGGGCCCGGGTGGCCTCAAGCCGATGGGGCTCAGGCCAGCGCCATCCCGCGCATGATCGACGCAAAGAGCGGCCGACCGTCCTCGCCGCCCAAAGCCGCATCCGCTGCGCGCTCGGGATGCGGCATCATCCCCAGGACCCGACGGTTTTCCGACAGCACGCCAGCGATGTCAGCCATGCTGCCATTCGGATTCGCCGCATAGGTAAAGGCGATGCGGTCCTCCGCCCGAAGGCGCGCAAGGCCTTCGGCATCGATGGTGTAGTTGCCGTCATGATGTGCGATCGGGATCCGGATCTCCTGCCCCTGCCGGTAGGCCGAGGTGAAGGCCGACTGCGTGGTGGCGACCTTCAGCGTCACGGTCCGACAGACGAATTTCAACGTGGCGTTCCGCATCAGCACCCCGGGCAGAAGGCCCATCTCGGTGAGAACCTGAAAGCCGTTGCAGATGCCAAGGACATAACCGCCCCGCGCCGCATGTGCCCGGATGGCCGCACTGATTGGCGACTGCGCGGCGATGGCACCGCAACGCAGGTAGTCACCAAACGAGAACCCGCCCGGCACGCCCACGACATCGACCCCTTCGGGCAACGCGGCATCCTTGTGCCAGACTCGCGCCACCTGGAAACCCGCGTTCTCGAAGGCCACGGCAAGATCCCGGTCGCAGTTCGAGCCGGGAAAAGTGACGACGGCGGCTTTCATGGGCGCTCTCCCTCTGGCGGATGGCGGCCTCTTACCCGATGACGGCGCCAAGGGCCAGAGCTTGGCGCCCCCGTTGTAACGCGCTAGGTTCTCGCCATGCTGCCCGACCTTGCCCTTGCCGCGCTCCGTGCCCTTTTCGAAGGCAGAATGTCGACTTCTGCCGCCGCTCTTGCCGAACATGCGCAAAGCGAAAGCCTGGTGACGGCAGGCAAGCCCGATGCCGTTGTCTTCCCGCAAAGCACCGCCGATGTTGCGGCCCTGGCCGCCTGGTCCACGGCCCACCGCATTCCGCTGATCGGCTGGGGTGCCGGCACTTCGCTTGAAGGCCATGCCCTGGCCATCGACAAAGGTGTGGTGGTCGACTTCCGTGACATGGCGGCAGTGCTTGATATTCGGCCCGAAGATCGTCTGGTCCGCGTCCAGCCCGGTCTGACCCGCGAAGCGCTGAACCGTGAGCTTCGGACAACCGGCCTGATGTTTTCGGTCGATCCCGGCGCCAATGCCAGCTTGGGCGGGATGGCGGCGACGCGGGCCTCGGGCACGACGGCGGTGCGCTACGGGACGATGCGCGACAATGTCCGGGGGCTGGAAGTGGTGCTGGCCGATGGCAGGGTGATCCGCACCGGGACCGGTGCGCCGAAATCCTCGGCCGGCTATGATCTGACCGGGCTCTTCGTGGGTTCCGAGGGCACGCTTGGCCTCATCACCGAATTGACGCTCCGCCTGCATGGCCAGCCCGAAGCCGTGATGACCGCCGTCGCGGCCTTCCCCGGCGTGGGGCAAGCCGTCGATTGCGTCATCGCCACGATGCAGATGGGCCTGCCCATGGCCCGGATCGAGTTTCTGGACACTGAAACGGTCGTTGCCTGCAACGCCTTTTCCGGCCTCGCCCTGCCCCTTTCCCCGCAGCTGTTGGTGGAATTTCACGGCCATCCCGAAGGCGTGGCCGAAGACATCCGCCGCTTCCGCGAAATCGCTGCAGGCTTTGGCGCCGAGGGGTTGCAATGGGCCGAAGCCTCGGAGGACCGGACCCGTCTCTGGGCTGCACGGCACGCCGCCTATCGGGCGATCCTGGCGTCACGCCCAGGGGCAAAGGCCGTGGTGACCGATGTCTGCGTGCCGATCTCGGCCCTGGCGCAGGCGGTCGATGAGACCCGGTCCGACATTGCGGCCTCCGGCATCCGTGGCCCGATCCTTGGCCATGTCGGCGACGGGAATTTCCATGCCATCCTGCTGGTCGATCCGTCCGACCCATCCGAAGTTGCGACGGCAAAGGCGCTGGCCCGGCGCATGGCCGAGCGGTCCTTGCGCCTTGGCGGCACGATCAGCGGCGAACATGGTGTGGGCTTCGGCAAGCTCGGTCTGATGGAAGCCGAACATGGCGAGGCCTGGTCCGTGATGGGCGCCCTGAAACGGGCGCTGGATCCTTTGGGCCTTATGAACCCCGGCAAGCTGGTGCCGGGTCAGCCTTGATCAGAGATCAAAGCTCGACCGACGGAACAGCCCATTCTCGACTTCACGCTGCCGACGCTCAAGGTCGATGCGCGACACCGAGGCGTCAAGATAAGCCCGCTCGAGATCGGCAATGCGCGGGAAGGCTTTGCCAGAGATCAGCGATTTGAACATGTTAAGCATGGCTTGTCCTTTCTTTGTGTCCTGAACGTAGGATGCCGCAGTGCAGCATGAAAGGGGCGATGTCGTAGTCCCGCCATGCACCTGGCGCATGGCCCGACCCGGCAATGGCGCGGATTTGGGCATTGGCTGGGGAACCTGCCTACAACGCCGTCAACGGGCGCGAAGCGTTGTGAAGGACGCCATCCCTTCCCCGCCGGGGCCCGCCGGATCTGTCGGCACAGACTGCCTCATCAGCCCGCCCGAGGGCCCTACGTCCTTGTCAAACGCACGAAAGCCTAGCGGGCAAGCAGCGCCCTTGCGGCAGCGCGGGCGGCCTCGGTCACCGTGTCACCGGCGAGCATGCGGGCGATCTCTTCGATGCGCGCCGCATCGTTCAATCCGGTGACGGTCGAAAGGGTCTCTTCCCCCACCACCTGCTTTTCGACCCGCCAGTGCCGCGCACCGAAGGCCGCGACCTGGGGCGAATGGGTCACGACCAGCACCTGCGCGCCCAAGGCCAGCGCCTGCAACCGCCTGCCGACAGCGTCCGCCGTGGCCCCGCCGACACCACGGTCAATCTCGTCGAAAATCAAGGTCAGGCCGGGGCTGTCACCAGTCAGGCAAACCTTCAGCGCCAGCAGGAACCGGCTAAGCTCGCCCCCTGAGGCGATGCGGTTCAGCGGACCGGCCGGCGCGCCGGGGTTGGTCGCGACCGTGAAGGTCACCGCATCGACCCCCTCGGGCCCCGGCTCCCCCGGGTCGATCTTGGTCACGAAGACCGCGCGTTCCATCTTGAGGGGCGCAAGCTCAGCCGCCATGGCCGCATCAAGCCGCCCCGCCGCCGCACGCCGGTCGGCTGTCGCCCGGGCCGCTTCTGCGGCATAGGCCACTTCGGCCTCGCCCACAGCCTTCTGCAGCCGGGCAATGCCCGCCGCGCCGCCATCAATCGCCGCCAGACGCCGGCGCAAACCCTCGGCAAAGCCGCCGAGATCGTCCGGCAGGACACCATGCTTCCGGGCCAGCGCGCGGATCGCGAAGAGCCGTTCTTCAACGCGCTCAAGTTCACCGGGATCGAAATCCAGCGCCTCAAGTGCGCGCTCGACCCCGCCCTGCGCCTCGCCCAGTTCGATCAGGGCACGGTTCAGCGCCTCCAACGCGCTGTCGAGCCGCCCCTCGGCCTTGTCTGCCGCCCCGTCGAGCCAGCGCAGCGCATCGCGCATCCGGCCCTCGGCGCCTTCGTCCGACAGGGCCATCAGCGCCTTTGCCACATCATCGCGGATCCGCCCGGCGCCCTGCATCAGGCGGCGGCGGGCATCAAGGGCCTCGTCTTCGCCCGGTTCCGGGTTCAGCTTGTCCAGCTCGGCCACCGCGTGGCGCAGGAACTCTTCCTCAGCCGACGCCCGCGCCAAAGTGGCTTCCGCCTCGGCCAGCCTGCCCCGCGCCTCGCGCTGCGCCGTCCAGGCGGCGCGCAAGGCGGTGAGGTCCA
>JAEULQ010000001.1 GCA_016792685.1 Tabrizicola sp.
AACGAATGGCCGGCCTTCGCCACGATCTGGAATGTCGCGCAGACAGTTTGCCGCCAGCCCGAACCCGATGAGGCGCGCCACATCATGACGACCTGGCTCAGGTCGCGCGGCGGACCCCCGGCCCGCGACGGCGGCTATCTGGTGGAACTCTGGCGCTATCTTCGCGCCTATGGCTGCCCGCCCTCGCCCGCCGCGCTGGACATGATCCGCCGCGAGGCCGAGGAAAACCGCCGCACCCGCGCAATGCTGCGCGGCAAGGCCGGTCGCGATGCGGCAACACCCGCCGAGCTCGACTGGCTGGACCGCTATGCCCGCGCCGAGGCCTATTGCCTGCGCCTGGTCGAGGGCGGCGAGGAAGCCCGCGCCGAACGGGGAGAGGCGGCGTGATGCCGTCGCCCTACCTCCTGCCGGAGGGGTGCGTTCAAATCGCGTTCAGCGGGGGCCGCACTTCGGCATACATGCTGCGCCAGATCCTGGATGCCAATGGCGGGATCCCAGACCGGGCCGTGGTCACGTTCCAGAACACGGGGCGCGAAATGCCGCAGACCCTAGACTTCGTGCAGGAGGTGGGTGAGCGATGGGGCGTTCCGATGGTTTGGCTGGAGTATCGACCGACCGCGCCATGGTTCGAGATTGTCAGCCATAACAGCGCATCCCGCGACGGTGAGCCCTTCGATGCCCTGATCGACAAGAAGAAATACCTGCCGAACCAGCAAACCCGGTTCTGCACCATCGAGTTGAAGATTCGGACTGCAAAACGATATTTGGTCAGTTTGGGCTGGAAGCATTGGACGAACGCCACCGGCATCAGAGCCGACGAGCCACACCGCCTGAACAAGCCGAATCCTAAGGACAGGTGGACAACCTGGAACCCATTGGCTGAGGCTGGGGTGGGCAGGCACCACGTCACCGCCTTCTGGGAGGCCCAGCCCTTCGATCTCAGACTTCCCAATGTCGGTGGCAACTGCTGGCTCGGGAACTGCGACGGATGCTTCCTGAAAAGCGAGGCCCATGTTGCTGCCTTCGCCCGCGACTTTCCGGCCCGCGCCGCATGGTGGGAGAGGATGGAAGCGAAGATCCGGCAACGCTGGCTCAACCTGTCTGATTTCCAGCGCCTGCGCCGGTTGGTGGCCCGCGATCCTGACCTCCCAGAACAACTGCGCCGCGCCTATCCCAGGCCGATCCCATCCAGCGTCATCCGGTCCATCGTTTCAGGGGCCAAGGATTACGCGCAGTTTTCCAAGCGCTACAGCCGTGCCGAAATGCGGGACTTCATGGAGCGGCAAGGCGACAACTTCGACAAGCTGACGCAGTTGGGCGTCCTCTGCCAGACAGATGACGGGGAGTGCACGGCATGACCGCCCTCTGCCGCCACCAGGGATGCCTGTCGGCCCTGTCGGACGGCAATCTCTCGGGGGTATGCCGCGCGCATATGCACGGCCCGTCCTGCCGCTGCGCGGCCTGCGCCGCCCGCCAGCGCCCCAAGACCCTGCCCGTGACCGATCAGCGGGCCCCCCAGTTTCCGGGACTTGTTCCCCAGCCGAAGGAAGGAATGCGATGATTGACATGCGAGGAATTGAGTATCCGATTTTCGCCGGTCTGGGCGCGATCTTGATGCTCTGCACTGTCACCCCCGTTCTGACGGTGCTGGCCATCTTCTTTCCCGTCCTTTGGGGCTGGGTGTTTGTTCCCGTTGGCCTCGGGGCATTCGTGGGTATGATCGTGGCGGTGTTCATCAAATGACCGCCACCCTGCGCCGCGCCCTCGACAAGCGCCCCGCTGCCACCCCGGTTCGCACTGTCCTGCCGCTGCGCAATCCGCCGCACCGGCAGACCCTGTCGATCCGCGCCGCCCTGGAATGGGCCTTCGGCACCGAATGCGCCAGCCTCGACTTTGCCGAGGACAAGGGCGACAACGCCCGCCCCGGCGTCTCGCCCCTGTGGACGGTGATGCAGCGCGGCGCCCTTGGCTGCAAGGTCGATGGCGGCGGCTGGAACCCGCCGGCGCATGATGCCGACATCATCGCCAGCGCGGTCGCCCATCTGCCCGACACGGCAGGCGGTCGCCGCATGGCGCTGCGCATCGCGGAACTGGCGCGGTCAGGCATGGCCCCCGACTGGGGCGAGGGCCTCCGCCCGCGCTGCATCCCCGTGGGCTGGCGCTGCGAAAACCAGTTCGGGCCGCAAGCCGTGACCGAGGTCGTCCGGATCGAGCGCATCACCAACCGGGGCCGCACCCGCGATTTCCCCGTGCTGGCCTGCCCTGTGACCTATACCGCCAGCGCCGACACCATTGCCTGCCTGCGCGCCCAGTATCAGGCCTGGTGCGAGGCGCTGGCTTGGCTGGCCCTTGACCTGCGGTCGCGCGGGATCCTGGACCGGGTGACGATCACGGCGGTCTTGCCCGACCCCGAGCCCTGGGTTACGGCTGGGGAAAGCAGGAGGGCTGGGTGATGGATGGGCGCGATAAAGAAAGAGATGAAAAGATAGACGCCCTTTTGAAGGCAGCGAAAATCGGCAGGGATTACGTAGCGAGCTGCATTGAAGATTGGGGTGTCGACGATCAAACGTCCGAAGCTATGAAGGCGGACCTCGCGGAGATCGACGCAGCTTTGGCCGCCATACAACCACTGGCGCCGCCACCACCGGCTCGTGCGGCTCCCCATCCAAACCGAAAATATCCAAATGCACTATCAGCCGCCGAATTCGAGGCCCGTGCTTTAAGGCAACCTCGGTCCGAACGCATGTTGACCAAGTATCGGCGTGTCTTGGTGGATGGAGAGGATATGATGAAGGTGATGCAGTCCTACGGTTCGCTGTCCAATTTTGAAGGAAGCATGAGACAATGGCTTAAGCTTTCCGGCCCGCCCGACATCGACCCACCAGCGTGATCCACCGCAAAAGAATCTGACAAACGAATCACGTGAAGCTAGGAGGGCAGGGTGATGGGTGCATACTGGGCTTACAACGGACGATCCTCTGGAGCTGACCAGTTGATTGGGCGCGAGGATCGGACGGCTACGATCATCAGTCCCGCGCCGATCAAGGCGCCGTGTGTCCCAGTCGTGTATTTTGCCTTGGCTGTTGGGGGCAACCTAGTGAAGATCGGCACTGTGGTTGGCGCGGAGCGGGTCGAGAAGCGCATGGCGTTGTTGCAGCCCGGTTGTCCGTATGACCTGAAGGTGTTGCTGGTTCTGCCGGAATTCGGGCGTCGTGAGGAGGTCAGGCTGCATCGGCTATATGCGGCGTACTGCCATCGTGGGGAGTGGTTCCGGTGCGAGGGTGATCTGAAGGCCATGCTGCAGACAGCGCATGTCGATGGTGTCGAGGCAGCTATTTCACATCTTCGCAGCAAAA
>JAEULQ010000019.1 GCA_016792685.1 Tabrizicola sp.
GATGCTGGTCGCGGGCCTGTGCCGCCATTTCACCCGGCATGGCCTGACCGTCCGGCCCTTCAAGCCGCAGAACATGTCGAACAATGCCGCTGTCGCGGACGGCGGAGAGATCGGCCGCGCCCAGGCTCTTCAGGCCCGCGCCTGCGGGGTACAGCCGCATGTCGACATGAACCCGGTCCTGCTGAAGCCCGAGTCGGAAACGGGAGCGCAGGTGATCGTGCAGGGTAAGCGCCTTGCCACGGTCAAGACCCGCGACTACGCCGCGCTGAAGCCGCAGCTGCTGGCGCCGGTGCTTGAAAGCTTCCGTCGTCTGCAGTCCCAGTCCGACCTGGTGATCGTCGAGGGCGCGGGCAGCCCGGCCGAAGTGAACCTGCGGGCGGGCGACATCGCCAACATGGGGTTCGCCCGGGCTGCCGATGTGCCGGTGATCCTGACCGGGGACATCGACCGCGGTGGCGTCATCGCCCAGCTTGTGGGCACGCAAGCGGTGCTCGACCCCCAGGATGCCGCGATGATCAGGGGCTTCCTGATCAACAAGTTCCGCGGCGATCCGCGGCTTTTCGATGACGGCTATCGCCTGATCGAGGCCCGGACCGGGTGGCAGGGGCTGGGCGTGGTTCCCTGGTTCCCCCATGCCCATCGCCTTCCCGCCGAGGATGCCGCCGACCTGGGTGGCACGCGCGGCAGCGGCAAGTTCCTGATCGCCGTTCCCCACCTGAACCGGATCGCCAATTTCGACGACCTTGACCCGCTGGCGCAGGAACCCGGCGTCACGCTCAAGATCATCAAGCCCGGCCATCCCCTGCCGGTCGAGGCCGACCTGATCATCCTTCCCGGATCAAAGGCCACCATAGCCGACCTCGCCCATCTTCGCGCACAGGGCTGGGATATCGACCTTGCGGCGGCGCTGCGCCGGGGGGCGCGGATTCTGGGCCTCTGCGGAGGGTATCAGATGCTGGGGCGCGAAATCGCCGATCCTGAGGGGATCGAGGGCAGGCCCGGCTCGGTCCCCGGCCTTGGCCTTCTCGACCTGTCCACGACGATGACACCCGACAAACGCGTGACCGAGACCAAGGCCCTTCACCCGGCCTCGGGGACGCAGGTGAGGGGATATGAGATCCACCTTGGCCGCACGGATGGCCCTGACCGCGCGTGTCCGATGTTCACGGTCGAGGGCCAACCCGAAGGCGCGATCCGGGCCGACGGGCGGGTGATGGGCAGCTATCTTCACGGCATGTTCAGCGAAGACGCCTTTCGCCGTGCCTTTCTTGCTGGCCTGGGCGCAACTCCCGGCAACGCCAGTTACGACCAGACCGTCGAGGAAACCCTCGACGCCCTGGCCGATCACCTGGCTGAACATGTCGACTGCCAACGTCTACTGGACTTGGCGGGTTTCTAGGCTGTGCAATCTGCCTGCCCTGGCCGAAATCCTTCAACCACCCGCGCAGTCGGCGATGGTCCTTGCCAGCCCGGTCATGAGCGCAGCATAGGCGCCCGGTCCGGCATCAAGCGCTGACCCGACCGGATCGAGCGCGCCCCCGATCCTTGCCCCCGTACCCTCGGCCATCTGGGTCACCAGGGCAGGATCGTGCTGGACCTCGGGAAAGATGCAGAGCACGGCGCCAGACTCCATCTCGGCGCGCAGCTCTGCCAGGCGCGCGGCACCGGGCGAGGCCGCATCCCCCAGCGCGATGCTACCTGCAAGGGTCAGACCGTAGTGGTCCCCGAAATAGCCGAAAGCGTCGTGAAAGGTCACAAGGGGTTTGTCCTTGACCGGAGCAAGGATCGCCGCAAGTTCGGCATCCAGCGCCGCGATCCTTTCAACCGCTGCCGCTGAGTTCGCCTGGTAGGTCGCGGCGTTCTCGGGGTCGAGCCGGGACAGTTCTGCCGCGATCAGGCCAAGCCAGACTTGCGCGTTGCCGGGGTCAAGCCAGGCATGCGGGTCGATGCCGTCATGATCATGGCCGGCATGATCATGAGCGGCATGATCCTCGTCCGCATGGTCATGGCCTTCCTCTTCGTGCCCCGCCTCCTCGTGCCCCGCCTCTTCGTGCCCGGCCTCTTCGTGCCCGGCCTCGGTCTTTTCACCCTCGGCGTAGCCGCGCAGACTGGTGCCGGCGGCGTCGAGAAGGGCCAGCGCGGCTGCCTCGTCCGGCCGACTGTCCAGTGCGATGTCAAGCCAGGGTGTCAGTTCCGGGCCGATCCAGACGACCAGCGCCGCATCCGCCACCGCGCCCGCCTGACTGGGCCGGAGCTGGAAGTCATGCTCGTCCGCCCCCTTGGCCAGCAAGAGCTCGGGCTGCCCGAGATCGCCCATGAC